>JACPAV010000014.1 GCA_016180645.1 Nitrospirota bacterium
GTGAGCACAAGACCTCGATTGCTCTTGGTTGTTTTCAAGATTCGAGGGCTTGCCGTGGCCATCGAAAGCATCGTACGCCGTGTCCGATAGATCGCAAGACCAATCAGTCACAATAGGGGCGTAACCAGCAGAAAGGCGGAATTCGCGGCTCTCCCGGGCTGCAAGGCCCGTTTGCGGCATTTTCGCAGTTCTCAGGAGATTGAACCATGACGTTGAGTGTGTCTTTTTCCCTATCCTGTACCGGTGCCGACAGGCCTGGCGATTTCCAGCATACGCGATCGCTTCGTGATTGAGGGGTGGGTTGGCGCCTCGTCAAGGTCCTGGGAAGAGAAAGTGCGTGGAGGGGCGCCGGATGGACTCAAGGTCCAAGAAGGTTCTCTACTGACACTGAGTCAGGCATGACTTCTGGATCTCCGTGTCTTTGAAGCCCTGGCAGGTGCGGAGGCACTCGTCCTTGCGCCGGCGCCGGTCGCGCTCGCGTTCCGCTTCTTCGGGGGAGACCCGCGAACCGAAATTCCAGAGTGAAGAAGGGAGTTCGGTTCCCGGCGAGGCGGCAGCGCCCGGCCGCTGGGCCGAGGAGGCGGGCTGGCTCACGATCAGCGACTCCCCTTTGGCGTCGGTCATGGTGAATCCGGGCTGGCCGTCGTCCGCGATGAAAAAACTGGCCACGGATTTGGCGTTCTTGTGAGTGAGTACAAGGCCGGCGGACCCCTTCTGGGAGACCGTGAACTGGGTGCGGAGGACGCCCTCTTTGTCCATGATCCTCATGCCCACGGAGCCGTCGGGGAGGAGTCCGAAAAAGGCCCGATTCTTTCCCTGTTCGTCTTTCACCACGTAGAGCTGGGCGCGTGCGATAGGGGCATCCGGGCTGTGCTCTTTCTCCGCACGGGCGGTGGTCGTGGCCAGAAAGAGGGTATGGACCAGAAGTGTGGTCATGACCGAGGCCACGACGGCGGACCAAACGGGTTTGAAAACCAGCTTCTTCATCTCATTCATGAGGATCTCCTTTCCATGGGGGATGTTCACGGCAGATCCGGCGGGATGATCGAACGGTGCGAGAACAACCAGGCCAACGCGACGAGGGCGGAGACCGTCAAGATCACCGCATAACCCGCCATCATCCGCGGCAGAAATGATTTGGGATTGAAGTTGGCCCGCAGCGATCTCGAAAGACCGGTTGCGACGGCGGAGGCGACGGTTCCCGCTGTGAGCGCAAGGATGATCCTGCCGTAGAAATCCATTCCGACGAGGCTCCCCGAGGCTGCGAAACGCCAGACGCGTTCGACCGGTTCGTACCAGAGGAGTCGAGTGGGCACGAGATACGCATACAGGAATGCCGCGAGATATCCGGTGACAAAAGTGCTTGCGGCAAGATGGCGGTTGGTCGCCGTGGGCATGTCAAACCGCCCGGTAGGAGACAATGGCCAGGCCGGAGACCACGTTGAACAATACGATCAGCGCCGTGGCACCGGACAGGAATAAGTAGAAAGGAAGCCCGCTCCGGTCGTTCTTGGGATCGAAAGACGGCCCGATCCACGCGATGGCCAGAACGAGCGGAAGACCGACGGCGCCCCACGCCTCTTTGAGGTCGAACCAATTCGAGAGCCGCGGCAGGTGAGAGTCGAAATAGGCGGCGCGCACGCGATAACGATAGGTGGGATAGGTCAGAAGGCCCAAGGCAACCGTCGCAACGTACGCGGCCGGCAGGATCCGGGAGTGAAGTTTCTCCAGCCGGTTTCGGATCGTCGATCCACGCTGATACTGGATCAGGGCGGCCAGGTGGTGAAAACTGGACCCGGTGGCGGCGAAGGCGAACAGCGCGTGGAGTACGAGGAGCGGCTTTCGGAAGTCCTCAAGGAAGAGTCGGATGGGCTCAGTGTCCAACGGCGTCGCCCGAGATCCGTTCCCGGTGGTAGTCGATGACTTTGGGGCATTCGGGGTCCGGCTGACGGGCATCACCTGTCGCGAAAGCGGCGACCGCCCGGCATCCGCCCCGGCAAAGGTGAAGGTACGCGCAGGATTGACATGGTTCAGGCGCATCTTGATTCCAGTTCCTGAACACGGCAAAACGCCCGGGATCTTCCCATGTATTTGGAAGCTCGGCCAGCGGGGCCTCGGCGCCGGTCCAGAAGCTGCATCCGGAAGCCGAACCATCCGCGTGCACCGCCATGAGGTAGTTCCCCGCGACGCATCCCTGAACGGTGAAGTGCTCCAATCGCTCCACGCCGGGGTCATGATAGCAAAGGAATGGCACGAACGAGCAGTCGGATTTCAGCCGGATGCGGTGCCGGCGAGTCCATTCAAACAGGAGTGGAAAAAACGATCGGCCCTGGGCTTCCGTGAGGCGCGTGCTTTCGTAACTGGACGCCGCCGCACTCGCCGCGTCATCCGGCCATCCTTGGCCGGAGCGAGAGGTTGCGAGTGCCGCAGGCTTCCTGCCTGCGGCTCGCCCCGTCGGTTTGTACCGGAGGAATTCGACCTCGTTGAGCTTCAGCGATTTGGCGTAGCGAACGACCTCTTCGAGCACCTCGAAATTCTTCCGGCTCACCACGCAGTTGATGCCGACGCGTTTGACGCGCCGCCGGAGAAGCCGAAGGGCCCGATCGGCCGCCTCGAATCCCCGATATCCGCGATGGACCGCATACGCCTCCCCCACGCCGTCGAGACTGACATTGACCTGGCCAAAGATACGGCTTTGGCGTGCCTGCTCTTCCGTCATGGACCTCCCGCTCGTGGTGACATTGGGGATCATCCCTTTTTCGCGGATGTAAGCGGCGAGATCGAACAGCCCATCGAAGGTGAACGGTTCCCCGCCGCCGAGAGCCACGTGGAGAGCGCCCAGGCGGTGAAGATCATCCACCCGCTGCTTCAGGACGTCGAGGGGGGGGCGGAAGGACGGCGCGGGTGTGGAGTTGGAGTAGCAATGACGGCAACCATTGGAACAGAAATCCGTAATCGAGAGATGCACTTCCACGGGCCCCGAGAGGAGCCCCACGGAGGTCTCGCCCGACCAGCGGGCGCCGCCTTCGTGCCCCATCTTCCGCATGAGGGCGCGGTCGGCCAGCACCAGGAGCGCCGGCTTTTCAAATGCGACGATGCCGCCGAAGTTCTCGAGGCGGACGCGCATTCTCAGGCGTTCGCCCGTACCTCTTTGGCCGCCTTCAGAATGTCATATCCCGTGATCTTCGCGCTGCGCGCGGCTTTGTCCGCCAGGTACGCGGCTTCCACGAGGCCGGCTTGAACGCCCTTGCTCAGGTCGCCCAGCGCCATCTTGGCCGTGGCCTCATCCACCATCTCGCCCCGGTGGTGGTCGAACATCGCCCCGCCGCCCTGTTCGTGATAGAGCTCGATGACGCGCTTGGCGTTGTCAATCTCGTCCTTCGACGGCGTGTAGCACTCGTTGGAAATTGCGGCCTGACTGGGATGGATCACCCACGTGCCGTCCATTCCAAGCGCCGCGGCCCCCATGTTCTTCTCACGAATCCCGCGTTCTATGGCAGCCACGTCCTCCGGTGATGCACCCTTGCGGGGAAGGCGGAGGAACACATTGTCGATGGCGTGCAGGCCGTGCGCCTTCGCGGCGGCGCACACGCGCTGCTTTGCATATCCGAAATTGACGTTCTGATCCTCCACGATATTGCGAATCCGCATCCAGGAGGCGTAGTCGGCGATGCCGAAAATGAGCCCCGCCATCCGGGGCGAGGAGGCGGCGATCTCGTAGGCGTTTTCGAGCGAAACCGGATTCTCGATCAGCGTTTCGATCTGGATCTTGTACGTCCAGCCGGCCTGCTTCTCGCACTCCGTCAGGAGCTTGTCTACCAGCCGCACATCTTCCGGCCCGAAAATCTTCGGAAGGATGATGCCGTGGAACCGGTTGGGCGCGCCGGTGACCACGGCACGAACGTCGGCTTCGAAGAACGACGACTTGATGTTGTTGGGCCTGAACGTGACGACCTTCGGCCCGTAGTTGAGCGTGTTGAAGGCCTCCACGATCGTCTTGCGGCTGACGTCGCCCTTGAACTCGTAGGGGCAGGCGTCCTCGAGGTCCGCCATCACGAGATCGACCGGGGATTTCACCGGGTCTGCCGCGTTGCGGTGGAACTTCATGTCGTGACCGGGATACGTGAGCTCCGTCCGCGGGACCACGACTCTTTTTCCGTCATCGAGAACAAACATGGGTTTCCTCCTTCTACTTTTTCCTGGGCGTTTCGCAAAGTTCCAGAAGAACACCGCCCGTTGATTTCGGGTGGATAAACGCAATCTTCTTCCCGTGGGCGCCGACGCGGGGTTTCTCATCGATGAGCTGCGCGCCCTTCGCCTTGCAGTCGGCCAGTTTTCCTTCGAGGTTCTCCACGCCGAGCGCCAGGTGGTGGATGCCGGGTCCCCGCTTGTCGATGAATTTCGCGATCGGGCTGTCCGGCGAGGTCGGCTCCAGGAGCTCGATGTGGGTCTCGCCCACCGGAATAAAGGCGGTGCGGACTTTCTGTTCTTCCACCTCTTCGAAATGATCCGGGTGGATGCCGAGGACCTCCTCGTAGAACTTCAGCGCGCCCTCCAGACTCGGGACGGCGATTCCGATGTGGTCCACCTTCTTGAACATGGTTGCCTCCGCAATGGGGATCGAAAGGGAATTTCGAACCGGAGCCGAATTAGCACAGGCGCGAGGGCTTCGTCAATTCGGGGCCGACGGGGAGTGGGAGATCCACAATGCCTGGCCTCCCCATCCTGGTAGCCGCAGCCCCTTGCCTAGGATGGCATGGGGCCATGATAGGTTGTGGCCCAGGGAATGGGCCACATGGAACATGGCCTTCAGGCTGCGCACAAGACGCGGGCTGAAGCCCGCGTCTACCGTCCCTTAAACTCCGGTTCGCGCTTTTGGATGAAGGCGCTCACGCCTTCGACCAGATCTTCCGTTTGCGTCACGATCGTCTGGCAGAGCGCCTCGTATTCCAGCGCGGCTCGAAGATCCGTTTCGGCCTGGCGATAGACGGCGCGCTTCACCAACTTCATCGGGATCGCCGGCCCCTTCGCCAATTTGCCCACGAACGCTTCCGTCACTTCCCGGAGTTTGTCCGGAGGAGCGATTTTGTTGACGAGCCCGACCCGATGCGCCTCCTGGGCTTCAATCATCTCGGAGGTCCAGATCAATTCGAGGGCCTTGGAGAGTCCCACCAGCCGCGGCATGAAGTAGGTGCCGCCCATGCCGGGACTGAGCCCGATCCGCAGGAACCCGGTGCTGATTTTCGCTTCGGTCGACATGACGCGTAGATCGCACGCGAGGGCGAGCATCATGCCGGCGCCCACGGCATGGCCGTTGATCATGGCCACCGTCGGGATCTCCAACTGCGTGATGCACAAGAACTTCGGGTAGAACCTGAGGAACCCTTCGCGCCGTTCGGGTACAGGGGCTTGGAGGTCCATCGAGGTGCTTCGGAGGTCCCCCCCTGAAGAAAACGATTTGCCCGCTCCGGTTACCACCACCACCCGGGCCTCGCGATCGTCCCGGAGTTCTGCGATGCATCGCGAGAACTCATCCCCCATTTCGGGGCTCATGGCGTTTCGCATGTCCGGCCGGTTCAGCGTGATCCAGACGGCGCCGTTTTTTCTCTCGACCAGAAATGTAGTGTACTCGGCCATGCTGAGGGTCACGTTTACCTCATGGAGGGGCGGGTGCGCAAGCGCGGAAGTGTGACCGCGCCTATTGAACAACCGCGGCAATTGGACTAGGTTTCAGAGCGGCGGATGCTGACAAAGAAACGAACCATTCTGCTCGGTACAGGCGCGATCCTGCTCCTGATCGTCGCTTCGGCGATTAACGGCTACCGGCATACGGTGGATGAAACCGCTGTCGATTTCAACCGATTCCAACTGGCCTTGGTGCGCACGGTGGCCCTGTCCGTTCATGCGCGTCTTGAAGTCATGGTGTCGGACCTCAAGCAGCTTAACAATCGCCCGCCGATCCAGTACCTCGATCAACCCTTCATGTCGGACAGGCTCCTCAAGTTTGTGCGTGAATCTCCCCGGAGCTTGGTCAAGGAGGCGTTCCGGGTCGACGCCTCGGGCCGTGAGGTGGCGAAGGTGCGGGGAGACGGCGAGGGACCGGCGCATCGCCGCCTCTGGTCCGAAAAGGAGATGTTCGACTGGGCACGCCAACTCTCCCACCGTGGACATGCGCGGTTTGGCGACGTGCGGAGTATTCCGGGTGGAGGGCAGGAAGTCCTCCTGATCATGCCGACCTACGAGGAAACAACCGGCACCTCCCATCGCAAAGCAACGAACCGGTTTGCGGGAGTGACGGGACTGGTCATCGACGTGGACCGAATGCTCCAGCTCTATGTCTCCACAACCGAGAAGGCGGCGCCGGCCAGTTTCATCTGCGTGGTGGACGGCGCTCATCGGTTCCTCCTGCACACGCGTGTTCCGTCGATGGTGGGGAAGGGGGTTCTTGAGGGGGTCGATCCTGAAAGCCGCGAAGGCCGGTTTCTGACCCGCGCCACGGAGGAGCCGGAAGGAACGGCCGAGGGATTCTCCCCAGACCGCACGGGACGGGGAAAACCGAGCGAAGAAGTGGTGGCGTGGTCGTCCGCCGAGGTCGAGAACCTGAACTGGCGGATCAAGCTTCACACGGCTCACTCCACGGTGGTGGCCAAGGCCCGCCATGCCTTTGCCATGCAGCTCTGGACGGTGGTCTTCCTGATCCTGACCGTGGGAGGGGGTGCCTGGCTGATGCTCCGGAGCGAACGGCTTGAGATCGCCGCCCGGGATCGCGACCTCGCCCAGCGGCGCGAGTCCGAACTTCGCTTCCTCGTCGATCGTATCCCGGCCATTCTCTGGTCGGTGGATACCGACCTCAAGATCACTTCCATCCTCGGGGCGGGACTGGCGCCCCTCGGGGTCAAGCCGAACGAGACGGTGGGGATGAGCCTGTATGACTACATGCAGACGCGCGACCCCGCGAATCCCGCGTTGTCTGCGGCGGCCCGCGCGCTGAAGGGTGAGAAAGTATCCTACGAAATGGAATGGCAGGGCCATCCCTTCCAATCGTTTGTGGAGCCTCTGCACGATTGGACCGGAAAAATCGTCGGTTGCCTCGGTCTGAGCCTGGATTTTTCCGAAAGAAAGAAAATCGAGGAGACGCTTCGTCGCAGCGAGGAGCGGTTTCGGATCATCGTGGAGAACGCGCTGGACCCGGTCATGATCGTGAATCGCGACGGCACCATCCGCTATGCCAGCCGAATGGTGGAAGAGGTTCTCGGCTATTCCCTGGACGAATACCTCGGCCAGTCGGCCTTCGAGTTCATGCACCCGGATGACCTCGGCGCCTCGGTCAGTGAGTTCACCCATTCCGTTGAGCATCCCGAAGAGACGAGGCACTTCACCAATCGCATCCGCCGGAAAGATGGATCGTGGAGAACGGTGGAGGCCACCGGCAAGAACCTGCTCGGCGACCCGGCCATCGCGGGCATCGTGGTCAATTTCCGGGACGTGACGGATCAACGCAAGGCCGAAGAGACGGCCCAGGCCGCGCAGAAGCAACTCCTCAGCATCCTGGATACCTTCGACGCGATCATCTGGTCGCAATCGCCATGGGACCGGAAATTCTTGTACGTGAGCCCGGCAGCCGAGCGGATTCTCGGGCACCCCATCGCACCCATCCTCGAGAACACCCGGTCCTATTTAGACGTGGTCCTTCCGGAAGACCGGGATCGCGTGGATTTCGGAACGGAGATCATGGAGAAGGGCAAGTCCGACACGGAGTACCGGATCCGGAGGCCGGACGGTGAAATCCGCTGGCTTCGGTCCCGGGGTTGGGTGGTCAAGGACGAGAAGGGGTCCGTGGTGCGTCTGGACGGCATCACCTCGGACATCACTCAGCGGAAGCGGGCGGAGGAAGCCCTCCAGCGGGAAAAGACCTACTTGCAGGGAATACTGGACAACTCGATGGACCTGATCTTCACCGTGAGGCGAGACGGGACCTTTGGCTACTTCAACCCCCGGCTCGAAGATGTGACAGGGTATCGGCAGCAAGACCTCACAGGCCGATCGTTCATGGAGTTCATACCGGAGCATCGCAAGGCCTTCATGCTTGAGCGGTGGGAGGAGATCAATCGCGGCATTTCCGGCCGGTACGAGACGGAGATCATTAGGGCAGACCGAACGCTGATGCAGTGCAGGATTTCTCACTCGGTCTTGCCCGGCTTCGACGAGTTTCTCGTTGCGTTGCAGGACGTCACGGAGCAGAAAATGGCTGTCGAAGCCCGGAAGGAAAGCGTGGCGTTGTTCGGATCGCTGGTCGAAAACATGCAGGCGGGGGTGCTCGTGGAATCCGAACAACGAAAAATCTTCGTGGTGAACCAGGCTTTCTGCAACATGTTCTCGGTTCCCGTTTCGCCCGACCGACTGATCGGTGCGGATTGTAAGGAGGCGGCGGTGCGCGACAAGGATCAGTTCGCGGAGGGCGAGACGCTTGTGCAGCGGATCGACGAGATCGTGGAGCGGCGGGAGGGAGTCATCGGCGAGGAAGTGCGCATGGCGGATGGACGCGTCTTCGAGCGCGACTACATTCCGATCGTCACCGATCATCAAAAGTTCATCGCTCATCTGTGGCAGTACCGGGATGTCACCGAACGGAAGCGCGCCGAGGCGGAGCGCATCCGGGTGAGCAAGATGGAATCGATCGGGCTCCTGTCCGGCGGGATCGCGCACGATTTCAACAATATTCTGACCGGCATCCTCGCGAACGTCTCCGTGGCGAAGAAAGAGGGGAAGGCGGACACCGAACTCTTCGCCGCCATGGCCGACGCGGAGAAGGCCGCTCTGCGCGCCCGGCAACTTACGCAGCAGCTCCTCACACTCTCGCTGGGCGGGGCACCGGTCAAGAAGACGGTGGATCTCGCGCCTCTCGTTCGCGATGCCGCGGATCTGGCGGTGAAAGGAACCCGGGTGAAATGTGAGTTCGCGTTGCCGGAGGATCTATGGCCCGTGGAGGCGGATACGGTCCAGCTCAGTCAGGCCGTGGCAAACCTTGTGATCAACGCATGGCAGGCCATGCCTCAGGGCGGCGTGGCCGAAATCAAGGCGGAGAACGTGTATGTCGGTCCCGGGCACGTGCTGCCGCTCAAGAGTGGTCAGTATGTGGTGGTGACGATTGGAGACCACGGCCCGGGCATCCCGCCCCAAAACCTTCAGAAGATATTCGAGCCCTACTACAGCACCAAGCCGAGGGGGAGCGGTCTCGGACTGACGGTGGCTCATTCCATCGTGGCCCGGCACCTTGGTTATCTCGCCGTGGACTCGAAGGTGGGCGTCGGGACGACCGTTGCCGTCTACCTCCCGGCCTCCGAAGGGCGCGTGATCCCCGCACTGGAAGAAAAGATGGAAGTGGCGATGGGCGAAGGACGGGTGCTCGTGGTGGATGACGATGAACACGTGCTGATCGCGGCCGAGCGGCTGTTGAAGAAGCTCGGGTACACGGTGGAAGTGGTGCAAGATGCGGAATCCGGCATCGATGTGTATCGCCGGGCCATGGAGGCCGGGCTGCGGTTCGACCTGGTGATGATGGATCTTACGATTCCCGGCGGCATGGGGGGGAAGGAGGCCGTGGCCGAGCTGCTCAAGATCGATCCCGAAGCAAGGGTGGTTTGCGCAAGCGGTTACTCCAGCGACCCCGTGATGTCGGACTTTCGCCGGTACGGTTTCCTGGGCTGCCTGCCGAAGCCGTTCCGAATCCAGGAGTTGAGCCGCGTTCTCGGCGAGGTCCTTGCGCAGCGCTTGCGCCCCTCATCTTGATCCGACGTCTCCGGTCCTGTAGCATCCGCCGATGCTTCCCCTTGGCTCGCTGAAAGATCAAGTCGCCGTCATCACCGGCGGCGGCACCGGTCTCGGGAAGGCCATGGCCGATGAATTCGGGCGGCTGGGAGCCAGGCTGGTTCTCGCGAGTCGAAAAAAAGAGAACCTCGATTCCGCTGCGGAGGATCTTCGCAAGAGGAAGATCGAGGTGCTGACCGTTCAAATGGACGTGCGGAAGCCGGAGGACTTCGTCAACGGCGACGTGTTCACGATGGACGGGGGGGAGTGGCTCAACCGGGGAATCTTCCGCGCTCTGGATCGCCAGGAAGCTCCCTCGATTCCTCCAAGGAAATAGAGGCCCGCACGCCCCTCACGGGGCGGGAGGATCTCCGGCTTTTTCTCTGAACCCGGCGGGTGCCCTATCGGGCCGGCGGCTTGAAAAGGTCGGAAGGGGAGACACGAAGGACCTGGCCCAGCGTGAAAATCGTGTCGAAGGACGGCATCCGCTGTCCCCTTTCGAGCAGTCCCAGGTAATTGGCGGAAAGCTTGAGCGCCTTCGCCAATTGCTCCTGCGTCATCCCCACCTTTGCACGGAATCGGCGCGTGTTGGCGCCCACCCATGTCGCGAGTTCCTGAGTATCTTTTGCCTGTCTCATGATCGCTTTGCTCCCTCCTCGGCAACGATCCGGCCTTTCGGCCGGTCGTGATACCGGCCGACCTCTGAACTTCTTCGGCGGACCCAACGCCCGCAATTCAGGCCAGAGAGCGGCCGGGAACGAATGCCCCTACAGGTCGCTCGGTTTCAGCGTCTTGCGACCGTTCGCTTTGCAGCGCGAGATCGCCTGACCGATCAGGTCGCGGACGACCTTGTCCAACGCGCCGTAGAATTCCGACGAAACGTTGTGACCCTTGGCGGCGCCCTTCGTTCGGCTCTTCGAGATGATCAGTTCTTTTGATTTTCCTTTTGCCATGTCGAATCTCCTTTCGGTTTCAATTTCAATTTGTGAGCGTAAAGCCATGTATCACAGGCATGAGGCCCATTGCAAGTCATTAATCACCGGGGTGACAAGCTGAAAGGGCCGTCAGAACCCGATCCCGAGGGAGAATCGGATGCCGGAGCCCTCACGGGAACCGGCAAGCGTCTCCTCCGCGGCCTGCCAAGACACCTCCGTGACCCATTTCAAGCGGCGGAAGAGTCCGAACTGCGCGCCGCCCTTGAGTTCGAAACCGAAACCGAATTTGGAATCTCCCCCCTGGTTCGTGGGATTGAAAACGGCGCTGTTGCTGAGGGACTGATACTGGAACGCCGGGCCGACCCCCACGAAAGGTCGGGCGAATTCCGAACCGCCCAGTGGGAAAAGGACGAGGATGCCGAAGGGGATCCGGGTCAAATTGGAAGTATCGGTCCGGCCGTCGGATCGGGAAAGGCTCGCCGAGCCGGAGAAATAACCCATCGATGCCTGAACGATCCATGGCTCACGCCATACGAAGCCGACGTCGATGGCGGGGCCGAGAAGCTGGCCGAAAACCTGCCCGGTCTTGGCCGAGGGGCTGAGGATGGAAAGGAATCCTGCGATGTGAATGCGGCGGCTCGGCGGCAGGGGCACGGGACGGTCCGCCTGTTTCGGCCCTGTGGCGTTCGCAAGCTCCGCCACCGGCTCTTCATTTCCGGGGTCGATCGGCTGGCCCTGAAGTTTGATCCAGCCGGGGTTGCCGAGGCTCCATTCCACGGTGCGTTCCAAAGGCGAGCCGACGAGGGCGACCAGCTGGCCCAGTTCGGGTCTCAGCCGGGATTCGAGGTGCTCCACGCGATTCAGGAGATCGTTCCACGCCAGCACGTCCGGAGCGGGGAGTGCGGTTCTCGGCCGGCGACCTTCCTCTCCGCTGATGGAAGCGGGCCTGCCTTGCCCCAAGTGGTCCAACCGGGCCACGAGCGCTCCCAGGGAAGTGCCCCGGCGTACCACGCGCTGCGCAACGATCCGGGGCTGCGCTGGTTTTGCCCGGTAGTCGCGGGCCAGGTAGATGACGGCCTCGAAGGGGGAATCCCAATCGAACGCCTCGATCGGGATGCTGCCGAGCCATCCACTGAGTCGCCGCGCCAGTCTGCCCTTCGTTTCCCTGCTGTAGACGGCGGTCCGGTCGGTCTTGACCCGGAGTCGCACCGCCTTGAAGTCAATCCCGCGACTGCGAAGAATGCGCTGCACTTCGAACGAAACGGGCTTGGGCACATCCGCCGAGACGAAGAGGGCGACCGTGGACCGCGACTTGGGGGGTGCGGCCATCGCAGGATGAGTGATTCCGAGGACCAAAAGGGCCGGCAGGAGAAATCTCAGACGCATCACGCCGCCATTATATCACCGGGATGATTTCGACAGGATGGCGGCGGAGAATTCCAGAGCGGAGGTCAAATGCAGCGCTTCTTCGAGTGTAGCCCCGATGGCATATGAGCCGTGGCCCCGCATCACGGCGATCCGATGCTCCCGAAGCACTCCGGGCAAGATGCGCGGCATCTTCCGGTAGCTCTCGATGGTGTTGGCGCCGACGACGGGAACGCGCTGAAGGTGATGAATGCCTTCAACATCCACCGGAACGACGTCCCTCCGGTGTAAGGAGAGAGCCACAGCCTGAACGGGATGCGCGTGCACGATGGCCCTTGCGCCCGTCAGAGCATAGATGGCCCGGTGGATCTCGACATCCACGGAGGGGGTTCTTGATCTCCCTCTCCCCTTGCCCGCCGCGGCGGGCTGGCGGGAGAGGGTCAGGGTGAGGGGTACCTTCACAATGTCCTTCGCCCTCAGAACCCCCAGCATTGCATCATGCCTCGTGATGAAAATGGCCTGCCCGATCCTCACACTCATGTTCCCACTGTGCGACCCGACAAGGCCCAGATCGAAGAGGATTCGGCCGACCGAACTGAAAGTGTGGGCAAGCGTCACGAATGCCGGATCTTCCGCTTCTTCTTGATAGCTCTACGTGCTGATGGCGAGGGTGGAAGCGAATCGGAAATGCTCCATAGAGCCTCGATTGCGGCTGCACCGTCCAGAGAACGCGGAGTTCGTTTCTTGAGCAGTCGGAGAAGCGGTTGGACGCCCTCTTCCTGTCCAAGTCTGCCCACCGCGATGGCAGCCGATCTTCTGACTTCCACGTTCTTGTCAAGCAAGGCGGCAAGGAGCGGTCGCAGGCCTTTTCGATCACCGATCTCGCCAAGGGCCATGGCAGCCGGGGCGCGCACCCTGGGATCCGATTCTTGTGTGAGCATCTTCAGGAGCCTTGGAACTGCGTCAAACATCCGGGCGGCTGATACGCCGAGGGTTCCTGCCCGTTTCACATCCGGGCTTCCATCCATCAACGCCTTCAGCAACGCATCTTTCGCCTGTGGAGAGCGCATGCCGGCCAGTGCAAGTATGGCGGGTGCGCGAATTTCCGGTCTTCGGTCCTGGGAGGCGTCGAGCAGTATTCTTTCCGCATCGGAACCTCCAATCCGTGCCAGAGCAAAGGCGACCTCCCGGCGGGTGTCACCGTCACTTTCACGCTTAAACCGCTCCTCAAGGGGACCCAACGCATCGGGATTTCCCAATTGAGCCAAGGCTTGGGCAGCGGCGCTTCTTACTTTCGGGTTGGAATCATCGGACAGGATGTTCAAGAGCGTCCGAATCGATTGGGCGCTCCTGAAAAGGCCCAATACCAGCGTCGAGGTGAATCGGACAACCGGGCTGTTGTCGTTGATGGCCTTGAAAACCTCTTCTTTCGCTCTGGCGCTCCGTGCCCACGTCAAACCGTTGATTGCAGAAGCGCGGACAGTGTCGTCGCGGCTCTGAAGCGCCTCGATCAGGATTTTCTCGGTTTCCGGAGTTTTCCTCCTGCCCAGTTCTGTTCCGGCCAACCACGAAAGGGGCGGATCACCGCCGTGGAGTTTTGTGATCAAAGCTTCAATGGGATCCTCGTCAGGCCACCACACTTGGCCTCGTCTCATTTTGACCAAGGCTCTTGAGATTTCACCGTGCAGGCCGGAGTGACGAACTTCCCTCAAAGCCCACTTCCAAACCTGAAAAGGGATTCTTGGGAAAGTCTTGACGAAGTTTGTTGCAATGGTCGCCCTTAGGTCTTGCGGCAATGCTTCCGTTACCTCCGCGCCTAGAAGAACGGCCAGGACATCCTGCTTGTGAAGAATCTTGGTGATCCAATTCCGCCTCCCGCCCTGACGAAGGTTCATGAAATGTTCGACGAGATTCCTTGCATCTTCCTGACGATTCTGGACGTGGCCCATGTAGCCTGTCCCGAGGCGAATGACCTCCTGCCATCTTGGATCATGGAGATGTTGAAGAACCTCGCTCTCAAAATTGCCTTCAGCGTGCAGGCCAACAGCCGCAAAGAACTCCTGAAACTCCAAGTGCATGAACCCCCACTGGCCGGGGCCTCTTTCAATGAGGATTTGGACCTCTTCCCCGGCCTTGTCCAGAAACACCGCGGCCACGCGACGGGCCTCGGCCTTGGACAGCTTTTCTCTCTCTCGAATCTTTTCCGCGAGGACGTCGATCACGAACTCTTTTGGGGCCGCTCCCGTCGGCCACTCTCGATGCAGGTTGAGTGCGAGATGTCCGAGGACGGGCACGGCCTGTTCCGCATACGGGATGGGCCGACCCGATACATGGCCGGAAACGAGTCGTCGAGCGGTCTCCCACGTTTCGCAAAGGGCGCGGGAGAATATCTCGTACGCCAGAACCCTGTGGTGAGGGAGATCTCCTTCAGCTCGGTGGATGAGGGCAAGGGCCGAGAGAGCGAACGGGTTTCGAGCGACCTCCGACAGGCGCGGATTCTCCCGAAGCCTGGAGAGGAGCTTATCCGCATCACGGAGAGCCATCGGATCGTCACCGCCGATCTCCCATTTCCGGTAAGCCCGCGTGAATGCCCTAACGTAGGTCTCAACCTGGCGGTCGTCGAATGAATCCAGATAGATTTCGGCTTTGTCGTTCATTTCGAAACCGGAATAGCCGACTGTTCGCGAAGAAATGATGAACCGATTTCTTGGATATGCGGTGATGAATGTTTCAAGCCAGGCGCGGGTCGCATGCCGGTTTTCGGTTTTTACCTCATCCAACCCATCGAGCAGGACCAAACATTCTCCCTGTTCCAGGGAGCGGTGAAGGAAGGTCCGAAGTTCATCTTCCTGCCCAACATTCCGCTCGTGGAAATACCGCGCCATGGCATCTGGAACCGAGGGGCTTCCTGTCATGGAGTTCCTCATTTCGGCCAGATGGCCCACACTGACAGGCAAAGGCAGAAGTCTTTCACTGAAGCCCAATTGCCGATCAAGACCGATCCTTCCCTCGGACGAAACGACGGCCAGCCACCTGAGGACCGTCGTTTTCCCCGATCCAGGTTCCCCCAGCAGGACGATCCGTCGATTTACCCGAAGGGCTTCCGCCAGATCGCGTGTTAAGAGAGGCGACAGCACTTTACCCGCCTCGACGTCTGTCTTTGCGGCCTCACTGGAAGGTCGGTCGAAGGGGATGATGCCGTCCGTAGTGCTTTCTTTCTCAGCTTGTTTGATGTGAGGTGAGACAAACACATCCAGGAGGCCCAAGACCGGGGGTTCCTTTCTGGTGAGGCGGAAACCGACGTAACGAAGATTTTTTATCTCCGGGCTGTTCGAGTAGTACCTGAATTTGTCCCAATACTTCAGATCCTTGTCGGGGAGAAACTTCTCCGGATCGGCTCGCTCACGCGCCGCCGGGGGGAAAACGTATGCCACCACATGATCCTTCTCGGAAAGACCGAGACACGGGAAATGTTCAGGTCGTTCGCGCTCGGGCAGCATTAGATAGACATCCTCCGTAACCGCAACGGAGTTGGAAGGCGTGGCCTGCTCCAGATGCCCGCACAAGTCAATGGCCTGGTGAGACATCTTTCCCGTTTCAGGCTCCCATTCCACGGTTGCGGAACTCACGGCAATCCGAGCCTGCAACCCCAGTGAAACACACACCTCTTCCCAGAGATTCTTTGCAAGCTGAAAACCCCGAACGGGCGCCGGTGTTCCTTCATCATCGGTGAGGTAAATCATGACGCCGTCCCCCTGCCAGGTCAGCGGTTGGACGGCATGAAAACCACGCGCGGCCGCCTCTACGGCCGCCCAGTAGCGATTGTTGCGCTTGCGCCATTGCCCCTCGATCAGCTCCTTCTTCTCCTGTGTGGACCCCTCCCTGTCGATCTTCACAAACGCAAGGGAAATCCTTTCCCCTGGGATGATCTTGTCCCACCAAAGGTAGGGTGAGGAGGGGGAATCTGTAATCAAGGTCTGACTACACGACCGCTGAGCACCACTCGGAAGTGCCCCCCTTCCTCCCTGAAATCGGGGTCCGGAGCCCCAAGTTGTCTCATGCGCCGGATCATCTCGGGGACGCCAAATCCGATGCTCTCCCGCTTGGTCGTGCGATTCAAGAGAGCGGAAATAATCGGATTCCGGCGCTGAGTGATTCCGTTCTTGATGTTCTCGATCGTCAGCTTGTTCAAGAGGCCGCCTGGGTTCACGATTTCAATCCGGTCATCGAAGACGAATAGGCGAATTTGTGAGCTGGCCCGGTAGTCCCGGTGAGCAAGGGCATTGAGGACCGCCTCCCGCAGGGCTTCTTCAGGTATGCCACCTGGTCCCGGTTGTTCCACACGGTCCCATCCCTCGATGTGTGAGGGGGACACAATCTGTTTTCTGATGAATGCGAGAACCGACTCCAATTGTTGGGAAATCCTCCCTGTGATGTCTTGTTGATCCTTGACATCATGCCTGAACTCTTTTCCTCGAATGCGGACGGCGGAGATCCTGGCATCAAGGAGCCATTTCCCGGGAAACTTTGCGAAGAAAAGAATTCCTGCGAGGGTAGGGATCCCACTTGGGTCGAGGCATTTCAATTCTTGGAGATAGCGAGGGAGTTCCTCTTCCGTGAAATTCCTCCCATACATTTCTTGGGTAAATTCGCTCGTGGCCTGCTGGTCCAAGTCTTCGTAGGTCGAGCCTGATACCGGTGTTTCGTCGAAGTGGGAATCGGCGGATTGGAGAAGCCTCACAAGCTCATCGCGTGAAGCCTCTCGCGACCGGTTGGCGTCTCTGACGTAGTAAAGGTGTCCTGCCCTAAAAGGTCTGTCCGTAGAAAACCCGGGGATTTCCACAACAAGAAGGGGCATTTCTCCGACCATGATCTTGTTTTGCGTACAGGAAATTGGCGGATGAACTTTATCCCGACATGCTTGACTGACCTTACGCATGATGGAGTCGGCTTGCCCCATGTCCCCGATGCCGGAGAGACTTCCATCATCCTCTACGCCGATGAGGATGACGCCGCCCCCGGAATTGGCGAAGGCCACGATTGCCTTGGCCATGATGTCGAGATCAACGTCGAAACCCGCCTTTGCGACGCCCTTGAACTCGGTCCTGGAATCTTCTCCTAGAGAGAGCCTTTGCTGGATTTGAGCTGCATCAACCATGGCAAGAGTATAACCACCGCAGGGACACGGCGCAAAACGCCAGAGCCGGAACCGGCTTGCCCCTCACCGCCCGAAAATGGAATAATGCGGCCCAAAGGAGAAAACGATGGATTGGGGAATGAAAAACAGAATGTCCGCCGTGTTCCGGCCGGAAACGGGCCGCGCCGTCATGCTGGCCGTGGATCACGGGTATTTTCAAGGTCCGACCACCGGCCTGGAATCGCCGAGGGATGTGGTGGCGCCGCTCCTGCCGCATGCCGACGCGCTGATGTGCACGCGCGGGCTACTCCGAAATTGCGTCGATCCCTCCACGAACGCTCCCGTAGTGCTGCGAGTTTCAGGCGGGCCGAGCGTGCTCAAAGAGCTTTCCGATGAGGAGATCACGACGTCCATGCAGGAGGCCGTCCGTCTGAACGCGGTGGGCGTGGGCATGTCCATCTTCGTCGGTTCCGAGAACGAACGGCGCAATATCGTGAATCTCGGCCGATTGGTGAACGAGGCGGAGGATTGGGGGATGCCGGTGTTGGCGATCACCGCGGTCGGCCGCGAGATGGAGCGCGATGCCCGTTACCTCGGATTATGCTGCCGGATCGCCGCCGAGATCGGAGCCCACTACGTGAAGACGTATTTCTGCAAGGATTTCGAGAAAGTGGTGCAAGGGACGCCGGTGCCCGTGGTCATCGCAGGCGGGAAGAAACTCCCCGAACGGGAGGCGCTGGAACTTTCGTACAACGCCATCCAGGGTGGGGCTTCGGGAGTCGACATGGGCCGGAATATCTTCCAATCCGAACATCCGGTGGCCATGATCCGCGCCGTGCGGGCGGTGGTCCACCAGAAAGCAACGGCCAAGGAGGCGTTCGATCTGTACGAATCCCTCGCCCGCGGAAGAGAGGAGGTGGCTCAGTTGCCGAAATCCCGGAAGGCGAGATAACAAGCGAAAGAGTCTTCCGGCTCCGCCCCTTTGCAAGGGGAGGTTGGGTGGGGTAGAAAAGCTACCATGCGCGTAGGAATGTACTACAGCAATAAGGACGTTCGGGTGGAGCAGAAGCCCGTCCCGAAAATCGGTCCCGGCGAGGTCCTCGTCAAAATCCACGCCAGCGGAATTTGCGGGAGTGACTTGATGGAATGGTACCGGGCGAATCGGGTCCCGGTGGTACTGGGCCATGAGGTGGCGGGGGAAATCGTCGAGGCGGGCGAAGGCGTCGAGGGCTTCAAGGTGGGGGATCGCGTTTCGGTGACGCACCACGTGCCCTGCCTCAACTGCCACTACTGCCGGACCGGACACGAAACCACCTGCGACACCCTCCGGCGCACAAACTTCGATCCCGGAGGCTTCTGCGAATTCGTCCGCCTGCCGGCCATCAACGTTCAGCTTGGCGTGGTGAGACTTCCCGATGGCGTGTCGTACGAGGAGGGCTCGATGGTGGAGCCGGTGGGGTGCGTGGTGCGCGGCCTCCGGCTGGCGCGCTTCCGGCCGGGCCTCACCGTGCTGGTGATGGGCACGGGCGCCTCGGGGCTGCTGTACGTGAATGTGGCGTTCGTGCTGGGCGCGGGACGAGTCTTTGGCGTGGATCTTTCCCCCATGCGTCTTGAGGCCGCCCGGACCTTCGGCGCGATTTCCACCTTCGAGGCGGAAGATGGCGTGCCGGCCCGCCTCCGCTCGATGAATGAAGGGCGGCTTGCCGACCTTGTGATTCTCTGCGCGGGCGCACCGGAGGCGATCGCCCAGTCGCATCGATGCGTGGAGCGCGGCGGCACGGTCCTCTTCTCGGCGCCATGCAACGGAAATCAGCCGGTCTCCCTGCCGTTCAACGACCTCTTCTGGCGGAACGAAATCACCTTGACGAGCACGTACGGCAGCGCTCCGGCCGATTCGAACGAGGCTCTCGCGCTGATCCGAAGCGGGCGGCTCCACCTGAAGAACATGATCACCCACCGGCTGGGCCTGGGTGAGATCGGCAAGGGCTTTCGACTGGCACTAGAGGCCCGGGACGCCCTCAAGGTGATGATCGAGCCTCAGCGGTAGTCGTTGGGGTCAAGTCTTGACTTGATACTTCTCACCGATCTCGGCAGGACCAAGAAGTGTCAAGTCAAGACTTGACCCCCAGGCGGAGGATCCGCCGGGCCATCGCAGTCGGACTCCTCATCTTTGTCATCCAGTTTGCCCTCTCTCTCGCGTTTCTTGCGAGTCAATCCGTGATGGGGGTCCAGGATCCCCGTTTTGAGGAGCTCTTCAAAAAGTATTTTCTCCTCTCCGCCGCCTGGATGCAGCTCCGGATTCTTGGCGCCTACGTGGCGGTGGGTTTGGTGCTCTCCCTATTCTCCGCCCTGCCGTTCGTGGCCGTTCCGAGCCTGTCCCGGTTGCCCGCGCGCGTGCGAGGGTACGGCTTTCTGGCCATGCTCTCCCTCCTGCACATCGGGTTTCTATGTGGAGATATTCAAGCCCACCCCCAGAACTATGCGGAGTTTCTTTATGATCGGGGGAGGGGGAGACGACTGCTCCAGATTCTTCTCACGGATCACGGGTTGGGGAACTGGGCGAGGGGATTCGCCTGGGGTCTGATGGGGGCCTGTGCCCTCGCGGGCTGCGCGGCGCTGTTTCGCCGATGGCCTCGTCGGACCTTGGCGGCGGGCGTGGCCTGTATCCTCGGGCTTTGGGTTGGATGGAAGGGCGTTGGGATTTCAT
Organism: Nitrospirota bacterium; assembly: GCA_016180645.1. Classification (NCBI taxonomy): domain Bacteria; kingdom Pseudomonadati; phylum Nitrospirota; species Nitrospirota bacterium. The sequence goes on from JACPAV010000014.1 coordinate 19,952, forward strand.
CGAATTCGGGGCCCAACGTCATCGTGATTGCGGTGGACTCCTTCCGATCCGATCGCCTGTTTTCGCCGATCACGCCGCGGATCAGTCGACTGGCGGAGGACGGGGTGTCCTTCCTGCGCGCCTATCCCGACGTCGCCCGCACCTTTCCGTCCATGGTGACGATCCACACCGGCCGCTACGCGCCCCGGCACGGCATCCGGGAAATGTTTCCGACGCAGGAGCAACGGGCCCGCATCGGCACGACGCTCCCGCGGTTCCTTCGCGACCACGGCTACGCGACGGCCGTCGTGGCCGACTACGCCGGCGATATTTTCCCCCGCGTCGACCTGGGGTTCGACCATGTGGACTGCCCGGACTTCACCGCCGAAGTGCTGATGGAACAGCGCTCGCTGGAAACCCACCCACTGCTCCTGCCCTACGTAAGCCATCCGCTTGGCATGAAGTTGTTCCCCGCGCTTCGGGAATTCACAAGTCTCAGCGAGCCGGCTGCCCTGGCCGCGCGCGCCGACGGAATGATCGGCCGACTCTCTCGTTCGCAAAAATTCTTCCTGACGATCTTCTTTTCCTCGCCTCACTTTCCCTATTCGGCGCCGGATCCCTACTACCGGCAGTTCACTGATCCGGCCTACCGGGGGCCGTACAAGTATCACAAGGCCAATCGCATCGATCTGGCTGAAGAAACGCTCACGGTGGATGACCGCGCCCAGGTCCGCGGGCTCTACGACGGGGCTCTCTACGCCGCCGATGAAGCGGTGGGCGCATTGGTGCGGCGAATTCAGGAATCGCCCATCGGGCCGAACACCCTCGTCATCATCACCGCGGACCACGGCGAAAACCTTTATGAGCACGGGTGGATGGGACATGGCGACGAGTTGTGGAATGAAGAAGGGATTCGAGTCCCGATGGTGTTTCTGGGAGCCGGACTCACGCCGAGAAAAATCAGCGACGATCCCATCTCACTCGCGAGCTTCACGCCCACACTGGTGGAATGGCTGGGATTCCGGCTGGAGCAGTACGGCCCAACAGACGGAAAGAGTCTGGCGCCGGCGCTCCGCGGCGGGCTTCCACCGAGTGATCCCATTTATCTTGAGACAGGAGCATGGTTCGTGCCGAAAGGGAGCGCCCGGTTCCACCGCGAGCGCATTCCGTACGCGAGCCTGCTCGATTTCACCGAGATGGACGTGGACCACCGTTTCGAGATTGTGGTGCGCCCGGAGTACGAATCGATCATCAACGGCAGCAAGCATCGGGCGATCATGTCAGGAGACTCTCGACTGGTTTACAAGCCCCTGCGCGGCGGCCCGGAGTATAACTTGCTCCGGATCAAGGGTTATGACGTGGATCCCGGGTTTGATGCCGCGGAGGGACTCCGACTCCTCCTAGGGCTGAGGAGAATGGCGATGGAGATCGGTGGTGAAACCCTGTTTCACGAATTCCTTGTGGAGAATCCGGATGCTCCGTAGTTTGTTCAAACTGGTCGTCGCCCTGCTGGCGCTGGTGGCGCTCCGGAAGATCGCTTTCGAATTTCCCCACTGGCGGCCCGATGTGCTGGGAGAACTTCCCGAAGGCCGGCTCTTGAAGCAGGGCGAATTCGAGGTGGCAGAGCGGCTGGCCGAGAAGCACCCCGTTTTGGTGAACTTCGATGAATCAACGGATGTGCGAATCCAGTCGGCCTTCAACCTTGGAGTAGCGATGAAGGGGACCGGCCGTCGAGCCGGACAATCTTGGGCCGCCGTCGGGCGGCTTGGTCTCGCTCTCGAATCGATGCCCGTGGTTCTCGTTCCTCCGGGCGGTGTGGTGGCGTACCAGGTTGTCCTGCCCCCAAAGGCCGCCTTTGAAACGCACGTCGCGTCCTGGTTTCCCGATAGCGACTCGGCACGGCTCCTGCGGTTCAGACTGGACGTTATCTCTGAGGGGAGCGCTACCACGGTGATGGACGAATCGGGGCCCTCCCACCACCCTCCGCATTCTTCCCTCCTCTCGCGGGGCTTGGCCGCGATTGAAAAGTGGTTCGCGCGGGGTGCGCGACCGAAGCGGTGGCTGTTCAAGAGGGTGGAGACGGATCTTTCTCGATGGAGCGGTCGGTCTGTCATCCTGCGATTTCGAGTGGAGGGGGAAGGACGGGATTCCGCCGGCGTCGGCCTGTGGGGCGCACCGATCGTGATCGGAGAGCGGACCGCCCCGAAACCGAATCTCCTCTTTCTGGTGATCGACGGACTCAGCCCCCAATTCACCGACTGCCTGGAAGACCGCCCTTGGACGGACACTCCGGTCATTGCCGAACTATGCCGGAGTGGAGAGGTGGTGAGGCGGATGTACACGGCGGCGAACGGAACGAGGGCGAGCGTGGCTGCGCTTGCGTATGGTGTCCGCGCCTCCGATCTTCTGCTGCCGATTTACGACCGCGAAATCCCGGACCGTGTGCGCCGGCTCCGCGCTTGGGGGCCGCCGTCGATCTTCGAACAGTTGGCGGAGCGGGGATATCGGACCGCCGGCATCCACGACAATATCTTTGCCGTTGAAACCCACGAGGCGGGCTACGATCTCGGCATCGAGGAGAGCTACATCGTGCACGGCACGATGCAAGACACGCCGAACATCGTGCATCTTGCATCGAACTGGATCCGGAACCACCGCGGATTGCCTTTCGCTATGTACGTTCACGTGGATGTGACGCACGACTTGTTCAAAGTTCCGCCGATTCGCGACATGGCCGCGACGCTGGTCCACGCGCCGAGCTCCGTATTCAAAGCCTTCCGATATGCCTCAGGAGCCCACTACAGCGATCGCGTGGCCGGGTGGTTGCGGGATCTCCTGAAAGAGGAAGGGCTGGAGGACGATACGATTTTCGTCGTCCTCTCGGACCACGGCAACATTTTCAGCCGGGACAAGAAGCGTTCGTATTTCTCGAAGCGCGATGGCCGATGGCAGTGGAGCGATCCGTATGGGTGGCACGGAGGAACGACGTATGAAGACGACCTCCGCGTGCTGTGGGTCCTGAATGGACCGGGCGTGAAGCCGGGGGAGCGTGAATTCGGGTGGCTGCCCGAGGAGGCGGGGAAATGGGCGCGAGCGGCGGGCGACGACCTGCCCGATCCCGCTGAATCTTTCACCGATTCCTGCCGGCCGATTGACATGCAAATGGGGGAGGCATGGGTGTGTCCCGACTCGCTGAAGTTCGTTCGTTTTGCAGAAGGAATTCGGGTCAAAGGGGATGGCCCCGAGCGCCGCGCGGTGGATGAGGCGTGGCGAGTTTCGGATGATTTCCGTGAACACGTGCTTTCGGGAGCCGACAGCGAAGAGGCGTTTCGCCGAAATCCGCATCCCAATACCCATTCACCGCGAGGATGGGTGCTGAGGATACCCCCAAGTTCCTCGATCGATGGGCGCGTGGATTGGGAGCGGGGGGGGGGGCCGTCCGGGAAGAAGACAACAGCCGCGTCTCCTTCGTTGCCCGTCGTGGCGTCGGACGAATCGCTCGGATGCACGATTCAAGAACTGACCCCAAGCGGGATGGCATTACGGGCGAGGACGCAAACGGAATGGTGCGAATTCTATTTTGAATCCCCCGAAACCCGGATCCACCTGGACTTGAGCGAAAATGGGCAAGAAGTGAAAACGCTTTCGCTCGGCCCGTTGGGAGTAATCGAGAAGGGGTCTCGTTTTGAATTCGACTCGTCGAAAGCCCCGCTCCTGACAGCGGGCAAAGGGATGCCCTCGGTCTTTCTCACCGAGTTCCCCGTCCTCTTCATCACCGGGCGGCGAACGTGGGCCTATTCGAACCTTCCGACGAATCTGAGTCGCCAGACCCCCGAGGTCGTCCAGATCATGAAGGATTGGGGCTATCTCAAGTGACAGCTTGCTTGGAGCCGACCTCCGGACTGGGTTGTGTTCCGGGCCGGAACCCGGTAGCCGCGGGCTTTAGCCCGCGTCTAGTACGCAGCCTGAAGGCTGCGGCTACCCGGAACGGCCTGGAACAGGGATGGAATTCGGGTGTGGATCGAACAAGAAGAAGGGTAGTGGTAGAAGGGCGTGGAGCGTGAGAGCGAATTTCCATTGGGCGGGAGGGAGCGAGGCCGCCGACGTCGTTGCCCGCGAGCGAGCACTGCTCTCGGGAATGGGATCGGGCGAGATCGAACCGGTTCCTTGGATGGTCTGCTCCGCCTTCCGTTCGGAGTTCGTTGCGGCAGGCGCGTATCAACGGCACGATTCCGCTCTGAACCTCGATGCGTGCGCCCGCATGAAAACTCCGATCATGACGCGATGGACCGGCGGGATCTCCACGCGATGGGGCCCCGGCGTCCTTCACATGGCTCTGTTTCTTCCGAACGCTTCGGCATGGACGGAAACACCCATGGATCGCATCATCAACCGATACGTGAGAGGCATTCTGTCAGGCCTTGGATCAATGGGACTGGAAGCGGCTTATAACGGAAAGGAATTCCTCTGGGCGAACGGGAAACACATCGGGTATCTCTCGTTCGAGGTCGCCCCCGGTGGCGCCGTGTTGTTCGAGTGTTTGCTGGCCATGACAGGCCCGTGGGTCTTGCCGAAAGAGTTCCTCGCCTACCCGGCCGGTGAATCGTATCTGAGCGGAGGATTCCCTTCCGCCTGTCTCAAGGAATTCGACCTGGAGGCCCTCGCGCCGGACGTCCTGGCCCGGAAGTTGGCGGAAGGTTTTGAACGTCGATTCGGGGTTTCATTCGAGGAGGCGAAAGCGCCCGTCTCATCCGCTCCTGCGGTCGAGGAGGCCCCTCGAAGGACCGATGATCGCTTGCGGAGGGGTGGAGTGGGCCGGGCGAGATCCCGAGTCAGCATCGGGTTTCTTGAAGTCTACGCGTCCATCGAGAACGAACGGTTCTCGGACTTGGAGGTGTGTGGGGATTTTCTCGCCGATTCAGATGGAATCCGGCGACTGCGTGAAGGTCTGCTTGGCCGGGGAATTCGCAACGACGACGTCGAAGGTGTGGTCCGCTCGATTTTCGATCAGAAGAAGCACGTCCTCCTCGGGGCGCGGTTGGCGGAACTGACCTCGACCATTTTGGCGGCTGGGGAAGCTGCGACCGAATCGAAGTTGCACCCATGAAGATCGCCGTTGACCTCAAAGCCGTGGCGCGCGAAACGATGGGCATCGGTGTCTATGCAATGGAGTTGGCCCGTCGATTTCCTGCCCTGGCCCCGGCGCATCGACTCACGTATCTCGTCCGATCAAACGATATCTTCGAGGTGGCCGAATGGAATCGCTCCGTGCGATTCATCGCCGCCCCTCCCGCTCTCCGGAGCAAGACGGGTTTCATCGCGTGGGAGCATTTCTTGATGCCGGGCGACTTCGAGCGATTCGAGGCCGACGTCGTCTTTTTCCCGGAGACGGTGGTTCCGATCCGACGCTTCGACGCGCCCGCCGTCGTGACGGTCCACGATCTGGCCTACGCCGAAGCCGGTGAAACCCTGACGATGTCGAAGAGGCTTTATAAGGCGTGGTCTGCACGTCACGCCTCGCGCCGGGCAGCCCGCTTTATTGCCGATTCAGCCTACACGGCCGAGAGCATGGAACGCGTCCTCGGAATCCGGCGACAGCGGATCACGGTCGTTCCGCTCGGGGTGGACCCGGCCGTGTTTCGTCCTGTTCGGGATCCGGATCGTCGGCACTTGCTTTGGGACCGCGTCGGAATTGGCAATGCCCCATACCTCCTATACGCGGGAAACATCAACCCGAAGAAGAACATCGGCGTTCTGATCGACGCGTTTCGGGAAGTCCGGAAAGAGTGGGGGAAAGACCTTCGGCTCGTCTTTTCCGGAAAAGTGGGCTGGAAGTTGGACGAGATCGCACCCTGGATGACGGGGGAATGGAAGGATGGGATTCGGCACGTGGGATTTCTCTCGCGAGAGGAGTTGGTGAGGCTCTACTCGGAAGCGGCGACGTTTGTGTATCCGAGCAGCCATGAAGGATTTGGTCTGCCGCTGGCGGAGGCGATGGCCTGCGGGTGTCCCGTCGTTTCGACACGGCGGACGTCCATTCCCGAAGTGGTGGGAGAGGCAGGAATTCTGCTGGACGAAATGTCATCGGCCACGCTCAGCGCCGCCATTCTTCGTCTCCTCCGGGATCCGGGACTTCGCTCCGATCTCGTCGGGCGTGGCCTCGAACGCGCCCGCGCCTTTTCCTGGGATCGCGCAGCGCGGCTGACTCTGGACGTGCTGGAAGAAACGGCGCGAACGACCTGAACTTTCCGCTACGCGCGGCCCAAGTTCTTCACGCTTCGCAGGAGGTCTCGCGTCCACGCCTTTGTCATGAAGGCGAGAGCGAGGAAGAGGGCCAGGGAGGCTAGTGCGCCGCCGAATCGCCACAGCGGTTCGGCTTGGGAGAGCGAAAGGCCCAGACCCGCGGTCATCGGGATTCCGGCCACCAGGATTCTGGAGATGTTCACGCCATCCAAGAGTTCCCACGCCCGCGTCCGGATCGCGCGGGCCACGAGGATCAGAGTCAGAACGGCCATCAAGGCGTACGAGATCAGCCCCGCCGCGGCCGAGCCGCTCAATCCCCACACGGGAATCAGGAGAAGGTTCAGGCCGACGTTCAGCAGGGAGCCGACACCGATGGGGATGGATGCTTGGAACGGCCGATTCGTCGCTAGAAGAATGTTTCCCGTAAGTTGGGCGACGCTGTGCAAGAGGCACCCGGCGAGCAGGATGCGGAGCGCCGGGGTGGCCTGCCGGAAATCGTCTCCAAACCATCCCATGATGACATCTGAAAATCCGATCCCCGCGAGCATGATGGGCCAGCCCAGTAGGACGAGGTAGCGGTGGGTATCGCGGTAGGTCTTGAGAACCTGATGGCTCTCCCCGCGGTGCCAGAGCCCCGAGAGGGAGGAGAAAAGCATCTGGGCGGGCAATCTCGTAATCATGTCGAACACTTTGAAAACCGAGTAGGCGCTGGCGTAGTAGCCCAGTTGCTCCACCGTGAGCAGGAGGGGGATGATCAGGCGGTCGGCGTATTCAATGACGATTTCCGAAAGCTGCTGCGGCAGCGCGCGCGCGTTGTAACTGATCACGGAGCGGGAAGAAGGAATTGACCCGCCCGCCTCGGTGGTGCGTCGTCGGTATTCAAGCCATACGAAAATCCCGCCACCAATGAACGCGCAGAACGGGAAAAACACTTTGTACATCGCAGCCGATTGGGCCGATCGACCCAGAAGCCAGGGAAGCGCGAAGACGAAACCCAGCGTGAGATACTGCGCCGCGGTTTCCGCGCGGAAAAAGAATTTCATCCGTTGCGTGGCGCGGAAACGGCATTGGGCGAACTGCCAACTGTGCTCCAGGAACGCCGCGGCGAGAACGAGCGGGATCAGCGCCTTCCACAGTGATCCCTGACCGTACGCACGATCGAGAACGATCGCCGACATCGGTATCAACACCGCCGAGGAAAGCGCCATCATCCAGATGGATGTCCGGTAGGTTTTCCAGAAGAGCGACCAGCCGCGCGAGCTGTCCGGCGGATAGGCGGTGAGGGCATGGGCGAGCCCCGCCCCTCCCGTCAACCGGGAGACATAGGCCAGGAGGCCCGAGAAAAAGAGGAGCAGGGTGACCTGTCCCACCACCTCCGCCCCGAAAAGGCGGGCGAGCGCGACATTGATTCCAACGACGGCCGGGAACGGGATGATCCGTGCCATCGTGTTGTAGACGACGGCCGAGACGAGTTGCCTGGAAACAGTGGAAGGCGGGGGCCCCCCACTGCCCGAAAAGGGACGCGGAGCGGACTCGGAGCCTGTCGGCTCGCTCGGCGAGCCGGATTCAGGTGGTGGGGTCAAACGCGGCCTCGCAAGGCGGTCTGGTAGACGGCGAGAGTGTCTGTCGTGAAGCGTGCGAGCGAGAACATCCCGCGGGCACGCTGCCGGCCCGCGTCTCCAAAACGCCGTTCCCCCGAAGGCTCTTTCAGGACTCTGATCAGGGCAGGTGCGAGAAGCTCCGGGTGGTCATGCGGCACCACGAGGCCACAACGCTCATGTTCGACGACCTCGGGCAGGCCGCCCGTGTTCGACACGACGACCGGCACGCCCTCGGCCATCGCTTCCGCGACGGACAGGCCGAAACCTTCGATGGAGGAACCGGCAGGGAGACTGAACAGCACGAGGGTGTCGGCCACGGCGAAAAAAGCGGCGGCATCGGGCGCCTCGCCGCAGAATCGTACGGCGCCATCGAGTCCCATCGCATGGGCCTCCAACTTGAGCTCGGTCATCGAATCCCCGCTCCCCACCATGACGTAAGCCGCCTCCGGGACGGTCCGCAGAATCTCCGGAAGGGCACGGATCACCTCCATCTGTCCCTTGCGGGGGTGAAGATGCGCGATCGTGAGGATGACTTTCTTTCCGTAGAGGTCGAATCGCGACCGAAGATCAGATGCCGCCTCCGGAGCATGATATCGGGGGCGTGTGTCCACTCCGTTGTAGACCACGTGCAGCTTGTCGGCCGGCAGACCGTGTGATTCGGCCAGCGATCGCGTGAACCGACTTACACAGATAATACGGTCGGCCTCCAAGTAAGCCGGACGAAACAGTCGATCTCTCAGGCGGAGCCCTCGGCGATTCAGGTTTCGGAGCAGTTCCGTGCCGTGAACGGTCATGACGCGCGGAAGGGCCGGGGTTTCCATCCGCCCCAAAGCCAGATGGGCTATCGAACTCACCGCATGGAGGACGTCGGGCCGCACGCTATTCAGAACCTCTTCCATCGCTTCGACTCCCTTCCGATAGCGGTGGAAATCCGACCCGGTGGCATCGAAACGATGGATGTAGGGTCGCTGTCCGCCGGCATCCCACGGTGTTCCGGGGCAGACCACGTGCACTTCATGACCCAACTCGCCCAGACCGACCGCGAGACTTCGCGCATAGGCCGAAATCCCACCGATGAAGGGAGGGAAATCGTAGGTGAACAGAACAATCGTCAGTCGGCCCTGAGGAGTTTGCGTTTCCAGATCCATCCTCCGAAGAGTGCACAAAATAGGAGCGCGAGTCCACCCATCTCCAAGGGCGTATCCACGGTGATCCACGCCCCCAAGGCCCAGAGCAGGGCGGCCAGTGCGGCGCCGGCGGCGAGGACTTCGATCTGCGACAAACTGAAAGTCTGCACTCGGGTTTTGGAGTTCATGAGGAGGACGAGGGGAATTTTGGAAACGGCCGTCCCGGCGCAGGTGATCCACGCGGCGGTCACACCCGCACCCCCCGGGATCAGGAGCGGACCGAGTACCAGCGTGAGAATCATAGGGAGGCTGTTGAAGAGCGTGTAGGCGTAGGGTCTGCCCGTTGCCGCGAGAACCTCGCCGGCCGGCCCACCCGCCGTATACGCGAAGTGACCGAGGACCAGCAGGATGAGCGGCGCATGCCCGAAGCGCGGCTCCATTCCAAACGCTTCCATCAAGGGCGCCCCGAAGAGGAGGGCGAGAACCACGGCGGGAATCGTGGCCACGGTGCTCCACAGGGCTGCGGCGCGCGCCGATTCCCTGAGCCGCTTGTGGTCTCCGGTGGTTGAAGCCTCCGCCAGCAGGGGCGACATGATGGGGGGAAACGCGGCACGAATCTTGACGATAATGAATGCCACTTCCGTGGCAAGGTTATACGCGGCGACCTGCGGGAGAGGGAGGTAACGCCCGACCAGAAAAATATCGACGCGGCGGGAAAGAAGGGTGGACATGTTCACGCCGCCGAGCGCCACCGAGTAGGAAAAAGTCTCGCGGTGAAACCACGCAGGGTGCGGCATGAACATTTGGCCCAGGGAGAAATGGCGCCGTGTGGTGACGAACGCCACCAAGACCACGGCGAATTCGGCGACAAGATGCGCCACGAAAGGTCCCTCCGCTTTGGGGATCGGCAGCTGGAACTGTAGAAAGAGCAGGGCCAGAGAAACCATCGCGAGAGGCTCAAACATCTCGATCCCGATGACGTAGTACTTCATGATCTTGAGACCCCGCGTGGCGGCGAACAGGATTCGAGCCAGCGTGGCCAGCGGAAGGATGGCCCCCATCCACCGGAGTCCGGGGGCGACCTCCGGCTTGCGGAACAGCAGACTCGCCACCGGTTCGGCGCCCAGGACCAGTCCCGCGCCGAGGACGAGGGATGCGAACGCGGGCAGCAGTATCGCCGTTTGGAGGCAGGACCGCTCACGAGCCCTGTCGGTTCCCCGGTACCGCGGAATGAAGTTCCAGAGTGCGTTGTCGAATCCCGCGAGGCAGAGGAAGAGAAGAACGTCGTATACGGCGAAACTGAGGGAGTACACCGCGTACTCCGACGTGCCGTAGAGTTTGGCAACGATCCAGAGAAAACCCACGCGCGAGGTGCGAAGCGCGATGCCGGTGAAATTCGTCAGGACCCCCCGGCCCAGCGAAGACGAAGGGGTCAAGTCTTGATTTGGCACAACTTCCGCGGATGGGGGTTACGGGCGGTCGGGCCGCGGCCCAAGAAGTATCAAGTCAAGACTCGACCCCATGGGGCTCATACGGGGTCGAGGACCGATTCGATGCGGCGGGCCATCACCGGAGCGGCGAAATTCTTTCGAACGTGATCCGATGCCGCGCGGGCGATCCGTCCGGCCAGGGCCGGATCGTCCAAGAGTTTCAGAATCCCTTCCGCGAATTCGAGCGGCGCACCGGGCGGCACAAGGACTCCATCCTCGCCATCGTGGATGATTTCCGGGATACCACCGACCGCCGTGGCCACCACCGGCACGCCCATGGCCATCGCCTCGATGACGACCCGCCCGAACGGCTCTTGAAGCGAAGGAATGGCGGCCACGTTCACCTCGCTCAAATAGGGCCGGATGTCCGGAACGGCGCCGGTGAAATGGACCGCGCTTTCGACGCCCAATTGACGGACACGGTCGGCCAACCGTTGTCTAAATCGGCCGCTGCCTCCGACGGGCTCGTCGCCGACGAGAACGAACTGTGCGTCGCGTTGTCGTCGAAGCACGTGCGGTGCGGATTCGACGAGGATCTGCGGTCCCTTCCGTGGGATCAGATTTCCGAAATATCCGACGAGCGGCGCCGATCGCTCCAGCTTCAGCGCGCTTCTGACGGCTCCGGACGCGTTTTGCGCGGAGAAGCGATCGAGGTCCACCCCGTTGTGAATCACGACGGTCTTGCCGCCCACCCATCGCGCGTACGGTTCCCGCGAAGCCTCCGAATTGCAGATCACCTTTTTCACCCGCGGCGAGCGCGCGAGCATCGGATAGAAAGTCGCTCGGGCTCGCGTGTCATGGATATTCCGACAGTGAAAGACGACCGGCCTCCTGGCGCTTCCCCCCGCCAGCCAGCCGACCGGTTTTGTGAGCATATTGTTGCAGTAGATCAGATCGAACTCTCCGGATTGGGCGAGCGCGGCGACCTCCCGCGCGGCGAGCGCGAGCCCGATGACGCGCCGGGGCGCCGAGGCCGGAGACTCCATTCGTTCAGGCAGGCTTCGGATCTCGGTCAGCGGAACACGCAAGCCTCGATACAGTTCCCCGAAAATGCCCGAGGAGGGCACGACCACATGGGGTTCGAATCGGGTCCGATCGAGGTTCTTGATCAGGCTGTAGAGGCTCCAGCCGGCGCCGCCGCCTCGAACGCATGTGGAAAGGAAGAGGATCTTCTTCATGGGGTGGAGGCCCACATGCTATTGCGTTTGGCCCGAAAAAAAAAGCGCCTCGGGGGATACCCAAGGCGCCGATTAGACTCCAGGGGAGATCAGGCGGCCTTCTTCCCTCCGAGGGACATCAGCTTGTTGTACTTTTCAGTGAGCTGCTCCTTGGATTCGACGATCTCCGAGTGTTTGGGGATGCAGTCCACGGGGCAGACATCCACGCACTGGGAAGTCTCGTAATGGCCGACGCACTCCGTGCATTTGGTGGGAACGATATAGTAGACGTCATTGCCGATCTTGGCGGCTTCAACGGGATCATGGTCACCCGACTCGCCGGGGTAGATCCAGCGGACACCGGCTTCGTAAATCGCGTCGTTCGGGCATTCCGGCTCGCACACGCCGCAATTGGTGCATTCTTCTGTGATCATCAACGCCATGTTTTGCTCTCTCCTTCCGGGGTAATAATTGCCGGAAACACTATGCTACGCCTGCGGGAAACAGGAGTCAAATCGGGGAAACCGTCAGCTCTCAGCTTTCGGCTCTCAGCCACGAAATCCGAGCCGGTCCTGTTGATCCGATCGCTGCGCGCTGAACACTGATCGCTTTTCTACTTCTTCAGAGTCGCGATCCGATGCAGCTCGTCGTAGGTGTAGCTGGTCAATTCGCGGTCGGTAAATCGAAATTTCTTCACCAGATCGTCGACGTGCTTCTTCGCGTCGTGAACCGGGGTGGTTGGGTCCACCGGTGCCTCGATCTTGACGAACTTGCCGATGTCCAGCACGTCGTCCAGGAAGATCCGGATGGAGTCGAGCATGTAGCGGGATCGCTTGCGCTTGATCTCCACGCCCTGGCCGAAATTCGCCTGCAGGAACTGGCTCATCTTCCCGCGCTCTTTGAGCGGAAGTTTTTCGCACACGCAGAGCTTGGCGCCCTTGACCGCATCTTTGAAGTAGAAAAGGAGCGCCGACTTGCCGTCCTCGTCCGTCTTGAGCTTGTATTTGCCGCGCTTGACCTTGAAGTAGACGTCCTTCTCTTCCCACTCTCCCCCGCGGCGCGCCCCGAGGTCTTTGAGTGTCTTCTGGACGTCCGTGAACTCGTCCACCCTCGCCTTCGCTTCAACGGCTCTCATGGAATGTCAATACTCTCTACTGAAAAAGGGCGGTGAAATCAAGTGGCATCGTGGCTACTAAATGGCCCACGCGATTTTCTCCATGATGTTCTGGAGGTGGCGCGGAGTGGAGCATTCGGAGGCCACTTGGCAGAAATGGCCGTAGATGTGCATCAGGCTGTCGCCCGTGCCCCAGAGGAGGGGACTCTCGGGGTTGAGCCAGACCAGCATCCGCGATTTCTTGCGGATTTCCTGAAGGACCCATTCCTGACCCGGCCCGTAGTTGTTCCGGCCGTCGCCCAGAACGACCACAACGGTGGAGGACCTCACGTGGTTGAAATGCTCGTGGTAGAACTGTTCGAGCGCGGAACCGTAATCGGTGTACAGGTGCGGGTTCACCACCTTGCCCGTGAGGGCGAGCTGGATTGCGTCGTTGAGATCGTGCGCCTTGAAAAGATCCGTGCTCTCGCCGAGGTCCCCCGCGAACAGGAAGCTGCGCACTCTCCGGAACGCCCGCTGGAGTTGATGCACGAAGATGAGCATGAACCGCGCGGCGTGACGGACGGAGCTGGAAATGTCGCAGATGACGATCAGCTCGGGCTGGTTGTACGGCCGCTTGCGGTTGAACAGTTCCAGCGGCAGGAGATCGTGCTTGATGTTGTGGCGGAGAATGCGGCGGATGTCCGGCACCCCCGTGTTTTCGCGGTGCTTCTTGCGGGACAGTACATCGTAGAAATACTGGCTGAGGTTCTTGAGGATCTGCTGGACCTCCTTCGCCTCGTTCTCGCTGATGTTGTAGAAGGGGCGATCCATCAGGTAGTGCTCCCCGACCTTCCGTTCGGGCTTCACGTGCAGATCGCCGGGGAAGGCCGTTTCGATCTTCTTGGCCATTTCGGTGAGGATCCGGCGGAACTCCTCGGACATCGCCTGGATGACATTTCCCGGGAGGCCCTCGGCCTGGAGTGCCTCCTCGATCTTTCGGAGGTCGTCGAACAGAAATCCCTTGATTCGCATCGGCCGGCGGAACATGCGAAAGATGGGCGAGTCGGCCAGGTCGCGGTCCTCCCCGTAAAGGTCTTCGAGCATTTCGCGGAGGACTTCGAGCCGCCTCGGATCGGTGGAGAGGAGGTATCGGGCAAGGGGTGATAGGCGGTCCAGCAGCTTCGCCAGAACTTTCTCGATCGCCTCTTTCTGCGCGGGCGTGAGCTGGAGTTGGGAAAGCATGTCCCCCAGGCCGGGAAGATTGGCGTGGAGGCCGGTCGTCTGCCCGTAGAGGAAGAACAAGTTGTAGAGTTTGCGGAAAACTTCGAGGTCCACTTCACGCTTGATCAGGGCGGATTCGAGGACGGCTTCGACGGCTACGGAGTCGAGCAGGTCGATTTTGCAGAGTCCCTGCATGGCATCGAGAAGTTCCGCGGGGGAAACCTGCACCCCTTCCTCGCGAAGTTTCTGGATGAAATCGAGCAGACGGTTCTGCATGGAGGGGATTGTAGTCGTCGGCGCCGTGTGGGGCAAGTTCCGACTTGCACTGGGATTCATTCCGTGTCAAGAATCCTCCGAATGGATTGGCAGACCGTTGAAGTCACCGCAAAGAGCTTCAACGAGGCCGCACGGAGGATCTCGGCCTTGGTTGGGGATTCGATCGCCGAGGACGAAGTTCGGGTGACATACTCCGGCTGCCCCTCGTGCGGCCACCGCGTCTTCGCCTACGACATCCTGCCGAGACCCCAGCGGCTCACGGATATCCCGGCCGAGTTCTTCCTGGGCGCCTGAACCAACTTCCTGGCGAGCTCGATCGAGCCGCGGTCCGGGATCAGAGCCGGGAGCGGCTCAGTTCAGCGAGGAGCGGACGGCGGACTTGATGGGAGTGACGGGGGTGGAGGTGTCGGCGAGGACTTCGTCGAGACGGGAGCGGACTTTCTTGAGATCCTGTTCGTACTTCAAAAGCACGTTCAACGTTTCATCCACGAGCTTCGGATCGAGTTCCTTGGCGCTCAGCAAAACGAACACGCGCGCCCAATCGATGGATTCGCTCACGCCCGGTACTTTCTTCAAATCCATTCGGCGGATCTGCTGAATGGTGTCCACGACTTTCGCGGCCAAGGCGGCGGGGAGCTCGGGCACGCGGGTGCGGATGATCGTCGCCTCCCGGTCTTTCTCCGGGTAGTTGATGAAGAGATGAAGGCACCGGCGCCGCAGGGCGTCGGACAAGTCCCGCTGCCGGTTATTTGTAAGAATCACCAGGGGAATGTGGTTCGCCTTCACGGTGCCGATTTCGGGGAGCGTCACCTGCATGTCGCTCAGAATCTCAAGCAGAAAAGCTTCGAACTCCGACTCCGCGCGGTCGATTTCGTCGATCAGCAGCACGGTCTTCTCTTTTTTCAGGATCGCCTTCAGGAGCGGCCTCGGTTGAACAAAATCCATGGAGAAGAAAAGGCTGTCTTCCTTATGAAGGAGTTTCACGGCCTCGGCCAGGGAGGGGGCCTTGTCCAGAAATCCCTTGAGCCGGTCGCGCAGAATCTGTGTGTAGAGGAGCTGCTTGGAATACTCCCACTCGTATAGGGCCTTCGATTCGTCAAGCCCCTCGTAGCATTGGAGGCGGACCAATTCGCAGTCGAGCACGGAGGCCAGAGCCTTCGCGAGTTCCGTCTTCCCCACACCGGAGGGTCCCTCGATGAGGAGCGGTTTTTCGAGACGCAGGGCCAGGAAGACCGACGCGGCGATCCGGCGGTCGGCCACGTAGCCTGCGTTCAACAGGCGCTTCTCGACTTCTTCTATGCTGTCCACGCTGTTTCCTCTATTATTCTTCTGTGATGCTCGCGTCGCGCGTTTCCTACGGGCTTTTTCGAATGTCGCTGGCGCTCGGGTTGTCGGCCACGCCCCTGATGTTTCCATGCCGGGGGACGGCCGAAACGGCTTCGAGCCCGCCCAAAGCAGCGCGCATCGTGGACGGAATCATCGCAAAAGTCAACGGAGAGCCCGTGTTTCTGAGGGGAATGAAGGCCGATTACTGGCTCGCCCAGGGGGGGGGCGCCAAAACCAGAATCCGCGATCGGATGGACCGAGTCCTCGACCGCAAGCTGCTCGCGCAGGAGGCGGAGCGGCTCAAGATGGGGGCCGGCGATGCCGAGGAGTTGGCCCGTGAAGTTCAGAAGAAGGTGCGGGATCTTGGTGCACGAACAGGCGGGGGGAAGGGTGGGGTGTCGCGGGAGGAAATCGAACGGTGGGTGCGGGAGGATCTGGCCATTCGGGTGCTGAAAGAAAAGCGGATCGGCCTCCTTGTCGTGGTGTCCGATTCGGACGTGGAGACCTACTATGCCGAGCATGCCGGTGAGTTCGGCGGGGCGGCGCTTACGGGTGTCCGCCACAAGGTGGTGGATCGGATTTACCGGAAGAAATTCGATGAGCAGTATGATCGGTGGTTCACGTCGCTCAAACGTCGGAGCCAATTCGAGGTGTTTCTCGATGAAGACCCCTGGAAGACGTTCGATTTCGAAGCGTATTTCCAATCGGGGCCGTGAGTCCGAGTCCGGATCCTGCGCGGCGAGTTGACTTGACCGGATTTTCACGCGATAAACTTACTCATGCAAACCGTATCGGATGACAGCTTCGACAAAGATGTCCTGAAATCACCGGTCCCGGTGCTGGTGGATTTCTGGGCCGAATGGTGCGCCCCCTGCCGGGCCATCAGCCCGATGGTGGAGGAGCTGGCCAAGGAATACGACGGCAAACTCAAGGTTGTGAAGATGAACGTGGACGACAACCCAGGCACGCCGTCGAAATACCAGGTCATGGGCATCCCCACGCTGATTCTGTTCAAGGCGGGAAGCCCCATCGATCAGGTCGTGGGCGCCGTGCCCAAGGCGAAGCTGGTCCAGCTCCTTCAGGGCAACCTGTAGCGCCCCCATCCTGGTTCCCCGGAATGCGCCGGTGGTTCGACACGCTCACCACGAACGGGCTCTTTCGGCTGGACAGACGGAAACACCGCTCGCCCTGTCCGCCTCAGGCGGATTGTCGAAGGGTGTGCACTCCATCCCGAGATCGGCTCTCTCCGGATTGATCGCCGTGGGGGTACTGCTCCTCCCCGCCTGCGGGTCTGAGGAAACCGTCACCGAATGCCGGACAGAACTCCATGTGTCCTCCGCCAAACTCATTTGCCCAGCTTTCTCGGTGGTGTACGACTTCCAGAGGTCCCGGACTTCGATTGCCGACCGGAGCGGGCGGGTGGTGGTTCGCAACGCGACGGCCACCTACCAGGTTCTTGATCCCAACACGTTCGAGGAGAGGCGGCTCACGAACTACGATGTGTCGGACGCCGAGCCGTTCGAAGGAGCACGCCTGGGCCCAAAAGAGCGGCACGGCACCAATGTAAAGTTTCCCTCTCCATTGACGGAGACGGAATCCGATTTCGGGAAGCAGGTTTTCATGATGGTGACGGCGGGAGGTGGACTGGGCGGATTTGAACAGAGATTCGTCGGCTTCTCCAGGAAGGATTTCCTTCTCATCTACACCTCCTTTTCGAGCGGGGTGAAGTGCCCGGCGAAGCTTCTGCGCCTCTCCCCGCTTGAGGTGGACGGCGCCAAGCAGCCGTGGTCTTCCGAATCCGAAAGGAGTGGGTTGTTCGTTGCGGGGCGGCCCGAGGACACGTCCGTCGATTGGCCGGAACCTTCCTATCAGATCATCCGCGACCTCCGTTCAGACCGGATGCTGCTCACGGGCGTCTTGCGGAGCGCCTTTGAGGTTGCCGCTCGCCAGGTGCCCGGAGAGCCGGCGGAATGCTCGATCGCTGGGCAAGCCCCGCCCACGACGTTCACCGAGCCGGAGCGAATCGAGAAACTTGCCTTGCGCGATCGCGGTCGAACCGGCTACGGCCGGTGGTCCGTGGAACAGAAATTCGATGGAGTGATCATGGATACCTCCGCAGGTCTCTACCCCATGGCGGTGCTGTACTTGGACCTCGGCCGCCGTCCTCGTGAAGAAGCCGAAGCGGATTTCCTTTTCTACCGCGAGCATTTCCGACCAGACGGCCTGCCGGGCGAATTCCCCTTCGCCTTCGCCGAGCCCGAATGATCTCGGGCCGACCACGGGCCACTGACCACAAATAACGATCCTGGGTACTCCTGTCCCCATCGCATAGAAAAAAAGTCAGGAAAAATCGACGCAGAGAGTCCAAGAGAGCTTGAATTTGAAGTTGGCACGCCGTTGCTGTAAGACGGTGCCCCATGAGCCATAGGGAACACTTCACAAATCGAGCCAGAGCAAGTCTCCAGGCCATTGAAATCGACTCAAACATCAGCCCCAATGTTTTCTCTGTAGCCGCGGGCTTCAGCCTGCGTCCGAGAGTAATAGAAGGAGGTCACATGAAATCCAGGTTTCTGACATTGATCGGCGCCGGTCTGGCCATTGCATTGGCTGGATGTAGCGCCGAAGAACTGGCCGCGCTCAATGCGCAAATGCAGGCCGCCGGAGTCCAAGGCGCGCAGACGGGCACCGCCGTCACAGCCGTCGGCTCAACGACGACCACGATCAACAGCACCGTGCAGACCATTCAAACGGTGACCGACATGGCTTCAAGCGTGTCGGACATGAGCAGCTCGAGCGAGAGCCTGTCGGACAGCTCGTCCACCGCCTCCTCAGGCAGCGCCACCAACAGCTCGTCGCTCATGGGCGGCCTCCGCGGCGCGCCGATGAGACAGACGACCTCCACCACCACCGCCTGCGATCCAGCGAAAATGCTGTGCCCCCCACCCCCCTGTGATCCGGCCAAGATGCTGTGCCCTCCCCCCCCAACGGGAACGACAACGACCACTCAGCCCGTCCAGCCTCCGCCGCCCCCGAAGCCGCCGGATCCGGAAACCGTCTGCACCACAACACCCCCCGCAGGCTCTTACATTCCCTGCTTCTGCGTGTTCCACAAGCCGGCTCTGTTCGCCGACCAAGGCGCTGTAACCTGCGAAGAGCAGCGTCCACCCGCGCCCGGCGAAGGAAGCAACTTCCAGAAAATGACAGGCACGATTACCGTGGTTACTCAGGAGGACGGCTGTCTCAACGCCTCCTTTGCGATCGCCGGCATGCCGAGCGACGCCCAGGTGGGCGATGATATGAAAAAGAACTGCACGGCCTCCGGGAGCACCATGAGCTGCAAGCTGGGCATGCTCGTCTGCCCGGTCACCGCCAAATGCCAGGACGGGAGCGTGAAGACCTTCTATAACCCGGCTCAGCAGCAGCAGGGTGGCCCTCCAACCCTTCGAGGCCGGTTCCAATTTCCTCCGGGGCTGGAACCCCCCAAGGAGTTCACGAAGGACAACAAGGAAGACACGAAGGCGTGGCTCCGAAAGCTCGTGGACACCATCGAGGCGGCGAAAGACGAGAGCAACCTCCGCGCGCTGCTCAAAACGTTCGTCACCTCCGAATCCGGCTGGGTGACGATGGTCAATGTCGAGCGGTGCAACAACAACGGTGGAAAGCCTTGCCCTCCGGATCCGGATCCCAACGGACCGAAGGAGGTCAAAGCGACCATGATCCAGTTCGGCACGCAGCAGCTGCCTCCGGCCGTCTGCCCCGGTGAACAAGGACCCACCGCGCCCCCGTTGATGGTGAACTACCAAACGGGTTTCGCCGCGATCACGGTGGATGGGAAAGTGCCGGGCATCGGACAGATCAGCATGGACGTGTTCCACGCTGAGTTCGAGAGACCCTCCGACGAAGCGTGCACGCCAAACAAACTGGATGGCACACCGCTATCGGACAGTGTGAAGGGCAAGGGACGTCTGATCAACGGCCGTCGAGCCGAAATCGGCAGCCAGGGCGACTACTTCGCCGCGGGCAAGACCACCCGCTGCCAGGCCCTCGAGGCCGTGGCCGCCGCGAGCACCGCAGGCGCACAGTTCACCCCGCCGATCACCTACGTGGACGAGCTGCGGAACGACGTTCGCCAACTTCCTAAACCGCAAGCGAACAAGGACGGCAAATTGCCGTTCCGCTATCCGGTGTTGATGAATGAAGAAACACGCATGTCCATGGTGGTGAAACCGCAGGGCTTGCGCAGCGAAGCAGGCAAGTATGGCGGTGATCTCCCCCCCGTGCCGCAGGCGAGACCCGGTCAACCCGGTCCCGGTCAGCCCGGCCCCGGACCCATTGTCGGCCCGCCGCCGGCACCGGTTGGCCTTCCGGGTCCCGGAACCCCGCCTCCTCCGGCCATAGCCGTGAGCGAACTCAGATTGCAGGTTCAACGGCCCGGCGGTGATCAAACCAAGCCCGGCACCGGAGTCCAGGGCGGCCAACCCGGCCAAGGCCCCGGTGGCCCCGGCCAGATGATGGGCGGATGCCCCGGCGAAGGCGCGGGCCAACGCACGGAGGTCATCACGTTCTCCGACGACAAAACCGAAACCCGTGTCCAGTCTTTCATCAAGAAGGAAGGCCAGTGCCGTCCGACCCCGATCGGAAAAGACGGCAAGCCCCTCGAGATCACGGAGGACGACAAGGGCAACCTGAAAACGAAGCTGAAGGATGAAGCGACCGGCGAGGAGATCGAGGCGACCGTGGAGAACCCCGACTCTGAGAACAAGGTCGTGAAGATCAGCGCGGGCTTTGTGACGGGATCGATCTCGTATCACGCGGCCGACGAAAACGGCATCATCGCCGAGGGCGAGCTCAAGGTGAAAGTGCTGAAGACCGAGGTCGAAGTGACGATCCTCTTGAGCGAAGCCGGCTGGCAGCACGTGCGCGGCAAGGTTGGAACGTCGGATAGCAAGACGGTCACCTTCTGGCAAAACCGCACGACCTTCAAGGATGAAGCGACCGGCACCGACCGTGATGGCGCGGAGATCGTGTTCGCGCTCGGCAGCCAACCCCCGGCGAAGCTGACCGAAACGCCCGACACCACGGGCGCCGAAGCCACGGGATCGATCAACATGTTCGTCCCCGGCACCCCGGACAAGAAGGACTGCGAGAACACCGGCAATGGTGTGATGAAGCTCGTCACCGGAGGGGATTCGGGCCAGGAACTCACGCTCGCGCTCTTCGAGGATGAAACGTCCATCGTGAAAACGAAGGACGGCACGGTAGCTAACGAGCCGCTCGAAGGCTGTGCGCTCGCGAAAGGCGGAACGGGCAAAGCCACGTCCGCTTCCACCACGGGTCAGACCGCATCCAGCGGTCAGGCGACCACGACGGGCGGAACCACCGCGACAGCGACGGCCTACCGCTTCTAGACCGTCTAACTCAAGCCAACAACGCCCCCCATCACGAAAGTGATGGGGGGTTCTTTTTTCCGGCCAGAATCAGCCACGCTCAGGGTGGTTTTGGCGAAATCCGGCAATATCTCAAAATTGCACTGTGGCGCGCTCCATCTCCAATTCAGCCCCGAAGACCTCCGAATCTGGGCTGTAGCAAAATACTTGTAATTATATTGACTTATGAGAACGCTCCTTGGGTTTCCTATTCGAGCACTTTCAGAGCATTTGGATGGAGTGGAACCATTGTTGCACTTGAAAGACTGTGACGGGCACGGCCACGAGAAAACGCTTGACACGAAAAACTTGTGGTGCTTTAGTACGCGCGTTGGAGGTGCACATGCGACACCAAGTTGTGAGAACTAAGTTTCTAGCTGTCTTCATGGTTTCGCTCTCGGCCCTGATCGTGGGCTGCGCGAAAGGGGGGCCCGATCCGGAGCGAACTCTGAATCTCCGCATGTATGACGCGCAAGTCCCAAAGGCCCTCGCCAAACTCCAACTGCGCGCCGTCACCTTCGGCGGGTTCCAGGATTTCAACACCGATGGCGAAGCGAAAATCAATCTCCCGGAAGGGCGTACGCAAGTCGGTGTCGTCGTCGAGCGGAAGACCGATCGTATGGTGCTCCTCTCCTACAGCTTCCCCGAATGGATCGAACGCGATGCCCTCCGTCCCTTCACCAGCCGGAACGACAAAGTCAAAGTCAACGCCGAAAGCACCGCCCTCGCGCTCACCATGATCAACCCCCTGTTCTTCGGGACGACGATCGAGCAGAAGGCCGACATCGCGGAAAAAGCCGTGATCCTGCCCGAATTCAATGAACTTACCAGGCAAATCCGGAAGGCGTGGGATGACGATCCGACGAACGCCCTCGACTACAACCGCAATCCGCATCTTTTCTATCTGGCCCATGATGTGTCCGTCAGCGCCGCGAAGATGCTCGTCGATGAGCGCGTGCCTCAGAACGCCCCCCGCCGAGCCGCCTCCATCGACAAAGATGCCGCGTGGATCGAGCAAATCTCCGGCCTGAACGCCGTTTTCAAGAATCCGAAAATGATCTACTACGGCGCGGGCGTGTACACCCAGTCGGCCAGCGACAAGAATCCGACGGCCACCGTATTGGTGAACGACAAGGAGAAAGTCATCGATTTCAGCATCTGGCCCCCGAAGGTGGAAATCGCGGCGCCTCGCGAAACCCCCTACACGCTGCCGGGCCCCGGACTCTGGCGCGTGGGCATCTTCAAAGGCATGGACATCAACATGCCGCTCGAGGAGATGTGGGCCACTCCGCCCGCGCAGCTCGCCTTTATCGGCAACACCTGGCAGACAGTCATCATGATCATCAGCCTTGCGGGCGACACGGGCCTCGTGCCGGGCGCCGGCCAGGTCGGTTCCTTCATGCGAAGCATGATGGACTTTGACGACATCTACCCGATCTACCAGGCCATCCAGACGGGGGACCAAATGACGATCATCAACGCCTTCGTGAAGTTTTTCCAAGACCACTGGACGGACATCGCCGGCTTCATCTTCAACTCCGTGAAGTCCAACGGCGGCGACACCCAGGCCGCGTCCAGCCTCCTGGGCAAAGTCGGCGAACTCGCCGGCATTGCCACAAGCCTGTTCAACGTGGTGAATGTCGAGGTCCCGTTCTTCTATGATCTGATCACGGCCCATCCGAAAGCCGTCTACCTCATGCAGGACGGCGTCGTCTCCAGCAGCCAGGTTCAGACCAGCTCCTGCGCGCAGGTGTACTACGGCGCCGTTCCAGTGGGCGGACTCAAAGACGCTGCCGTGTCCGTGGTGTTGCTCATCGCACCCCTCCTCATTGTCATCTATATCCGTCGGCAAGAACGAAAGGTGCGCCCCCGGCGCCCCGTATCCATTAGCCTCGACAGAGGCTAGCTCCCCAGTACTCGCAGGGAGAGGCCCCGCTTCCGGGGCCCTCTTTTTTTGTGTAGCATAGCCGGGTGAATCCTCTTCCCCGCTCCGCACTGCTGTTCACTGTTCACTGTTTACTGTTCACTGCTTCGTGCGGCAGCGACAACCCCTGCGAGGGCAAGGCCGGCGGCCTTCCCGCCTTGAAGGTCATCAATCCGACGGATTGCGACTTGAACGTAACGGTAGAGCAGGGCCGGCTACTCTATGTTCCGGCGAAGGGCATCGGCTGCCAGGCGGATTTGGGATCTACTCCCCTGACAGGCGATCACACCGTCCAGGCAACGAAGAACAAGACCGGCGAAGTGTGCGAGACCCAAAGTGTGGATTTCGGTTCGGCCCCCTCCGATCCGGCGGCCCAAGGCCGCGTCGTGACCTACCAGCCCTCGCTGGCAAGCTGTATTTGCGAAGTCCCGAAGTAGCGGCGACTAGGCTCTGTTTGAAAACGCGATGGACCGGTAGCCGCAGGCTTCAGCCTGCGTCCGAAGACGCACCCTAAAGGCCATGTGACATGCCGTGCCATCCGTGGCACGGCGACATCTCATGGCCCCATACCGTCCTCGGCATGGGGGTGCGACTACCCAGAGATGCGCCTTGGCAATGATGGGTTTTTCAAGCAGCGCCTACGCGCCGAGGGCCTGCTTGATGCGCGAGAGGGATTCCGGAATGGCGTCCCGCTCCACGAGCTCCAGAGTGAGCAAGGGACGGCCCACCAGAGGCAAGTCTTCCTTCAAGATTTTTTCAAAGTCGATCTTCCCCCGGCCGAGCGGAAGGTGCTGGTCCTCGGTCCCGTCATTGTCGTGCAGGTGAAGCTCGATGATGTGGTCCTTCAGCGCGTCGAACCAATTCCGAACGGAAACCTTGGAATAGAGGTTGGCATGCCCCACGTCGATGCAGATCCCCATGCTGTCGTCCTTCAGGAGTTCGAGCAATTTCTGGTGCAGCACGGGGGAGTCTTCGTAGACATTCTCCAGCGCAATCCGAATTCCGGCATTCTGCGCCGTTTCCGCCAGATGGGACCAGGTTTCGACGCTGTTTTGAAGCCACTCATCGGTGTGCCGGTGGTGTTGCTTCGGCTCGTAGCCCAGATGGCACACAACCGATCGAGCGCGTAACACCTCGGCCACCTCCAGCAGTTCTTCCAGCCGCTCCCGGGTCGCCGTCCGCACCCGGCGGTCGAACGCGCCGGGGCTCAAGTCGCGGTAAGGAGCGTGAACGGTGACGTGAAGGGACTGGGGCAACTCGCGCGCGAGCTTTTCCACGTCCTTCATCTTCAGGGAATCGAGATCCTCCGCGTTGAGGCGAACTTCGGGTTGCACCGCGTGCGGAGTGAGGAATTCGAGATCCTGCCTCAGACGGCTGAAAGGTATGTATGCGTGATACGAGTAGGGTTCCATAGTGCGCGGGATATTACAGTGTTTATTTTCCCCCGTCCATGGGTTGACTCACTTTTCTGTTCGCCGTCAGTGCTTGGGAGTGGGTTTTCGGTCTGGGGTCGCGGCGCAGGGGGCCTATGACCCTTCCGATCGCCGTCCCCCCGCGTTCCGCGGAGGGGCTGAGGCGTTTTTCCTGAAGGCGCGCTTCTGTACGATCGTCTGCGCAGCGTGACTGACCGCGCCGGACACTTCCCTGCTCTTGGCCAACCGCTCGAGTTCGAGCAGGCTGCCGATCCCTTCGAGAAACCGGAGGACCAGAAAATGCGGTGTCTTGGGATTCTTGACGAGGAGATTCCGCACACGCGCATCCTTGGACCAATCGGTATGCGTTCCGATTCGGCGCAGGATGTCCTGCGACACGTTTCGGAGCTGGCAGAACTGGACGACCTCATCCACCGTCAGCGCCGGATTGGACAACACGCCCATCGCAACGTCCAGGAAACCATCCTGCACCAGGATGTATCGGACGAAACGATTCGCGATCGGCGCAAGGAGCACTCGCCGAGGTCCCTCCATGTCCTTGAGCAGAGACCGGATGGCCGGGAGTTGGTCCTCCGGCGTGCCGGCGTCGATCAGTGCGCTTGGGAAGAAGGATGCGTCCGGTGCGCCCTCGGAAGGGAGCCGCGCGGGTGCGGTCGCCTCGGGGGCGGCCGGTTCGGGCAGGGGAGGCGCCGTCGGTGCGACGAGGCCGGGAATGTCTCCCTCAAGCTGGAGGAGAAGCCACTGGGGGGTCAGGGGATTCTTGCGAAGGGAATGAAAGATTTTCGGAGCGGCGCGGATGCGGTCGTGGCGCTCGGCGATGATGCGGAGGATGAGCGGATCTTCGCAGTATTCTGAGAGGAAGCAGAGGGTGTCTTCCGGCATGGCCGGAAGAGCAACGAGTTTTCCGATGACGGCGCTTTCCTGCCGGTACTTCTGCGCCAGAAATCCGATCAGCCCGGGATCGTCCACGTGTTCGCACGCCGCCACCACGAGATTCTTCGGGAAGGATTCCAAGGTCTCGAGGGCCGTCTCGCGCACGGCGTCCTCATCCGCCTGGGTCAGAACGTGGAGAACATACAGTTGTTCCGGCGGCGAGAGCGGGAGCAGGCGGCGCGCGGCCAGCATGCGCGTCGCGGTCGGGCTGTCGGCCGCAATCGCCTTGCGGGCGGCTTCGGAGAGAATCACAAGAGGAAAGTGGACCGGCTACTCTTCGAGAATCTTGGGCTCGTACCCTTTCTCCTTGAGCTTGCCGACGAGTCTTTGTGCCTGTGGCCGCGTAAGATGATCCACCCGCACGACGCGAACCTGCTTGGCCCCTTCCTCCTTGCGAATGTTGCTGGGCAGGCCCAGCGAGCGCACTTTCTTGACGCGGCGGTCCAACAGGCCCTGATCGCTGACGGCCTCAAACGTGATGAGATAAAGGATGCTTTCATCCTTCCTGCGGAACGTTCGGAGGGACATCTCGGTGGGCTTGAATCCGTGCTCCGGAAGATTCCGGAACACCAGCTCGGCGTCCTCGCGCTCCGGGAACGGACCGATCCTCAATTCATACGAGGTCCCTCCGGAATTCTTCCGGGTGACCAACGGCTCGTACCCGATCCGCCGAATTTCCCGGAGGGCGCGCTGGTAGTACGTTTGGCTCGCATAGCTGCCGATCTGAACGCTGAGGTCGCCTGCAGGCATTCGGACCGGCTTGGGCGCGCTCGGCCCCAAGCCACCACGAGATTCGGAGCGCGTCCGCGCTGTGCCCTCACCCGGCCTCCGGCCACCCTCTCCCGCTTGCGGGATAGGGATGGGGTGAGGGGTATCGGGGCGGTTTTCATATGCGCTCTCGATGTTGTCTTCACTGGAGGGCAGCAGAAGGTCTGAGGGGCCCGGTGTTTGGTTGGGGGGAGGGGCCACCGCCACCTCCCCGGGAAGTTCGGGGCGTTCCAGAAAGGAGGCCACGTTCCGGTACACGAAGAAAGCACCGAGCGCGATTCCCCCGAGGAGAACCATCAGAATAGGGAGGGGCGTGATGCGGACCACGCGTTCGCGAGGCGGCGAGAAATCCCGGCGCGCGGGCGCGGGAGAGCCGATGGCATCGGAAACGAGGTCTTCGAGGAGTTTGTCTTCGTCGCCTTCCGGATCGTCCGGCATCTTTCCTTGATAGTACGGCAACTCCGAAATTGCAATCGAGGTCCAACACCTGGTTCCGCTTCTCCGGTAGCCGAACCCTTTACGGGTGCGTCTTTCCGCGCCCGCGTGTTTCCGTCATTCCCGCGAAAGCGGGAATCCCGTGCCCAGGAAGGTACGGGACCATGCAATGTCGCCGCGCCAGGGATGGCGCGGCATGGGCCATGGTCCAGATTCCTTCTGACCGACTCCTACCGCGGAAGTACCCTGCACACGAGCACCTTGAGGTACTGCGACTCGGGCATGGACAGGAGCACGGGATGGTCGGGGGCCTGATTCAGCGTGGCCAGGACTTGGAGACTCACGTTCGCGCGCACAGCGGCCTCTTGGAGGACTTCTTGGAAGGTGTCGGCAAAAATGTGGTGCGAGCAGGAGGCCGTAATAACGATGCCTCCGGATTCCACGAGAGCCAGAGCTTCCGCATTGAGGCGGAGGTAGGCCTTTTTCGCGCCGGGAACTTCTTTTCGCGAGTGGGCGAAGGAGGGGGGGTCCACCACCACCCGGTCGAACTTCCGCTCCTCCCCACGCAGGCGAGCGAGAGTCTCAAACACGTCGTCTTTGATGAATTCGCAACGCTCCTGCACGCCATTGATCTCGGCATTTTTCCGGGCACGTTCAAGGGCGCGATCAGAGGCATCGATGCCGAGCACGTTTGCGGCGCCCGATTTCGCGGCCCGGATGGCGAATGCCCCCTCACAGCAAAAGAGATCGAGCACCCTTGTCCCCTGCGAGGTTCCCGCGAGGAAGGCTCGTGCTTCACGCTGGTCGTAAAAGAATCCCGTCTTCTGACCCTCCAGGAGATCCACCTCGAACTCAGCCTCACCTTCCCGGATGAGCCGGACCGCGGGTCCGCGGCCTGCAAGAATGCCTTTCCGGCGCGGGAGGCCTTCCGCGTCGCGGAGCGAGGAGTCGTTCCTCTCAACGACGAGTTCCGGATGGAAAAGCTCCTCCAAGGCTGAAAGGATTTCCGGCGTGTGCCGGTCCATGCCGGCGGACACGGCTTGAAGGGAATAGGCTTCGCCGTAGCGATCGATGATCAGCCCCGGGAGGCCATCCGATTCGCCGTGTACGAGGCGATAGAACGGGTTCCCAGGGAGCAGGGCTTCGCGCAATCCTGCCGCCCCTCGGAGGCGATCGCGAAGAATCACATCGAAGGCCGCACCGCCATCCAGAGAAAGGATCCGAAGCGCAATGAGCGAGTGGGGGTGATAGAAAGCCGTGGCCGCGGGATGGCCCGAGGCGTCCGCGATCCGCACAATCGTCCCCGCCGCGAGCGGGGGATCGGGATGCTTGAGCTCATTCGAGTAAATCCAGGGATAGCCCTCCCGGGCATGTCGCAACGCGCGCGCGGAGACGGCCACAAGCGGAAGATCAGGTGCTGGACCCATGCAGGCGCCATTGTACCGTGAATCTCGCGTTTGTAACGATGTGGGGTGGCGGGTATACTGTGCCCTCCAATGAAAAAATGGATTCTGCTGATGGGCGTGGCCGCCGCCGCTGCGGCCGTCTGGGTGATGTGGAAGCCCCTCTTTCGGGGCATGGGCAAAGGGCCTGTGGCGGAGGCGTATCTCGACTTTCAGGATATGTCCTCGCGCGATTTCTATGGCCGCGCGTTCAAGCCCCTGAAGGGGAAATACGGCAAAGACGTTTCCTTTGAAGTCGTTCCGTTCCCCATGCCCCTCCATCCGCGGTCGCGTCGGGCGGGCGTGGCCATTGAATGCGCCCAGGAACTGGGGAAGGCGGATGTCTTTATCGATGCTCTCCTCGAGTTTTTTTCGTTTACGGAGAGCGAACTGGTCCGCGCCGCCAAGAAAGCGCAACTCCCCATCGAAACATTTTCGAAGTGCCTGGCCAAAGCCCGACGCGAAGAAAACCTGGCGAAAAAGCTGGAGGGGTATCGCAAATCGGGCATCGTCAATGTGCCGACGTTCGTCCTTGGGGACGAACGAATCACGGGGAGCCAGCCGGTCGAGGTGTACGAGCGGGCGGTGCTGAAAGTTCTCGGAAAGCCCGTTGAAGAGCTCAAGACGTACGGAGTGAAAATCGTCTACGATCCGTCGTGCGACGTCTGCGAGCACACCGCCTACATGCGAGCCCTGAAAGAGAATTTCTATCCGAGTTTGGAGTCTCAGGACGTTGACTGCTCGTCGGACGAGGGCCGGGCGCTGATGGAGTCGGCCAAGTCGAGGGCCGTTCCCCTCTACGTATTTGAAAAGGGCATCGAGGCGATCACCTCGTTCCCGCAGATCCGTCCGATTTTCGGCGACATGGCGGAGGGCTTTTACATACGCCCGGACGCCTACCGATTCACCATGCGCGTACTCGATTCTCCGAATCTGACGGGCCTCCCGGAGAAGGGGAGTCCCAAGGCGAAAGTCAGGGTGATCGAGTTCATGGATTTCCACTGCCCCCACTGCGGGCAGTTCGCGCAGAATCAGTTGCCGATTCTCGTTGAGAAGTTCGTGAAGCCGGGAATCGCCCGGTGGTCGGTGGCCGTCTACCCGCTTGGCGCAGAGAGCGTGCCCGTGGCGCAGGCCGCGTACTGCGCGGGCGAGCAGGGGAAGTTCTGGGAGTACCACGACCAACTGTTCAAAAGCCAAACGCATCGGCACGGGCGGGAAGATCTCCTCAAGGTTGCCACGGAGATCAAGCTGGGCATGGAGCCGTTCAAGAAATGCCTGGATAGCCCCGCCATGCGGGAGAAAGTCCAGAAGATCTCCAAGGCCGCCGCCGAGCTGGGTGTAAACTCGACACCAACGTTTTTTGTGGGCGATCTGAGGATCAAGGGGGGCCAGTCCGTACCGGTCTTCGAGGAAGCGATCCAGCAGAAGTTGAAGGACAAGGGACCGGCCTGCAGGAAATCATGACCCCGGGAAACCTGCGCCTCGTTCGGTGGGGTGTTTTTGTCCTGGGTGCACTGCTGACCGCAGGGAGCTTCTCTCTGAGTCTCGTGGGCGGTTGGACGCCCTGCATCTACTGTCTTACCTTGAGATACACCGGGCTGGTCCTGTCGGCGGCGGCGCTGGCGAATGCGATCCGTCCCCGAAGATTCCTTGGAGTGGCCGTGGTGGTCCTTTCCCTCGCCGCCCTCGGTGTGGCCGGATATCTCGTCCGCAAAGACTTCAAACGGCTTGGAATCATCAAGCCCGATCCCCTCAAAGCCCTCACGGGCGGGGATGAATCCTGCGCCCCCGGGCAGGATTGCTCAACGCCCGTTCTGGGAGGCCTGCCGGCTTCGGCCTACGCTCTGGGTGGGTTTGCGGTCCTCTTGGCGGGCTCCGTTTTGGTGACTTTCAAGACCCCAAAAGGCTGACAACATAAACGCAACGCGTTGTATTAACGCAACGCGTCACGGGAAAAAGTCCTCTGTAAGTGCCCAATAGTTCGATTGTTCCGATGGCACACCTATTGCGGTGAATTCTAGCAGAATGACGCAAAGGACCATCGGAAACAACATCGAATTGGAAGGGGCGGGTCTCCACACCGGTAGGGCCTGCCGAATTCGGGTTCGTCCTTCGGAAGCCGGCACGGGGATTCGATTCCAGAAAAAGAATGGATCGATGGGACCGGTGACGGAAGTGTCGTGGAAAAACGTATCCCATACCGAATACGCCACAACCTTGGGCACGAATGGGATTCGCTTTGCCACGATCGAGCACTTGGTCAGTGCGCTCAGCGGCCTCGGTGTAGACAACGCTCACGTTGAAGTTGAAGGTGGTGAAGTTCCCATTCTCGACGGCAGCGCGCGCCCGTTCGTGGACGCGATTCGAGCGGCGGGGATCGTGGAAATGGATGCGCCGCGAAAGACCCTCCGGGTCCTCCGTCCGGTCCATGTCGAAGCAGATGGGAAATCGGCCGGTCTGATTCCTTTCGATGGATTCCGCGTCGAGTGCGGCATTCACTTTGAATCGCCGCTCGTTCGCCACCAAGAGTACGACATGGAAATCACCCCTTCCCGGTACGCGGACGAAATTGCTCCGGCGCGCACGTTCTGCATGCGGGCGGAAGTGGACAAACTTTGGTCCCTGGGCCTCGCGAAAGGCGGATCGCTGGCGAACTCCGTCGTCTTCGAAAACGGCCATATCCTCAATCCGGAAGGGCTCCGCTTCAAGGATGAGCCGGTCCGGCACAAGATTCTCGACGCCGTGGGGGACATGGCCCTCGCCGGCTCTCCGATCAGCGGCGCCTACGTGGCCTCCCGATCCGGCCACACGCTCAATCTGGCCCTCCTCCGCGAACTCTTCTCCTCTCCCGACAACTACTCTCTCGAAGAAGCCTGACCTCGGTTCCGCTAGATGTAAATTCCCGCGCCAGGGGTCTATAATCCAGCCATGCGTATCCAGGCCCTTTTCCTTGCCCTGACGCTCGTGGGAGCCCAGTGGGTCCTCTACCTGCTGATCGCCCTCAGCATCGGATCGGTGGCCGTGATGGTCGATCGATGGCTCCATCTTCGAAAGCGCCTCGCCTCCGCCTTGGTTCTGCGCCGCGAGTCGCCGGCGCTCATCCGCGACGGCCACTCCAAGGACCTTGACGCGCTTTTTCGAAAGCACAATCCCGGCGTCGGAAAGGTTTTGGCCGTTGCTCTCGAAGCGTATCCCAGGGGCCGCACGGCGTTTGAAGGCGTCCTGGCCGCCGAACGATCGCAGGAGAAGGAAGCCAACGAGAAATATCTGGCCTATCTGGGGACGCTCGGAAACAACGCCCCCTTCATCGGACTCTTCGGCACGGTTCTCGGCATCATCAAGGCCTTCCATGATCTCTCCATCAGCCAGGAGGCCGGTCCGAGCGTGGTGATGGGTGGCATCGCGGAAGCCCTCGTCGCCACCGCGGTCGGACTCATGGTGGCGATCCCCGCCGTCGTCGCGTTCAACCTGTTCCAGCAGCGTTCGCGCCGCATCCTGGCGGTCATCGACGAAATCGGCAACCTCCTGGTCGCACAGATCCCCCCTCCAAAGTAACTTTGACGGCCCCGGAAAAAGAAGACGATCTTATCACGGGCATCAACGTGACGCCGTTGGTGGATATCACGCTGGTCCTCCTCATCATCTTCATGGTCACCGCCGTCTACATCGTCGCCCCAGCCATCAAGGTCAAGCTTCCCAAAGCCGCCACTGCCGAAAGCACGCCCATCACGAGCGTCGCCCTCGTCCTCGACATCAACCGGGTGCTGTACTTCAATGGAACGCCGACGAATGAGGAGGATGTCCGCAAGATTCTGGGCGACCTCGTCCGGGAGAAGACGGACGTGCAGGCCATGATCAGCGCCGACAAGGATGTGACACACGGCGAGGTGATTCATCTGATGGATCTCGTCCGACAACTCGGTATCACCAAGTTTGCCGTAAACGTCGAAGGCCCGCGTGTCGCTCCGGCGCCACATTAACCCCATCCATCTCGGGATCGGCCTCTCGCTGGCGATCCACCTCGTCGGTCTGGGCGGATTGAGCCGGATCGCGCCGGCCCTCGCGCAGTTCCTTCCCATCGAAGTCGAATTGGTGGAAGAGGAAAAGCCGCCGGACCCGCCGCCGAAACCGCCCGAACCGGAAAAGCCTCCCGAGCCGAAACCGGCCGAAGAAGTCACGGATCTTCGCGACGTGCGGGCGAGCGAGGTGCGCGACGTGTTCGGCGTCACTCCCGACTCGGTTGCCGCGGAAGGGGATTTCGAGGCGCCCATCGGTACCACGCTGATGAAAGAGCCCGAGCCCGAATACGTCCCCCTCCCGGCGGTCTCCGCTTTGCCGAGCTTCAAGACGAAAATCGAACCGGAGTACCCGGATCAAGCGCGCCGCGCCGGCCTCGACGGCCTCGTGGTCCTTGAGGTCGGGATCGACTCGGCGGGCAGGGTGTTCGAAGTTTCGGTCGTCCAATCTGCCGGGCACGGGTTTGACGAAGCCGCCATGACGGCGATGAAGAACTCGGTGTTCTATCCCGCTCGTCGCGGAAACGAGCCGGTGGCCGTGCGCCTTCGCATCCCCGTGAGGTTCACCCTCCGGTGAGGGCATCCCGGCCGTTTGTTCTCGGTATTCTGATTGCTTTTCCGTCCTTGGTCCTTGGCGCGTGGGCCGATCCCAGCGGCACTCCGTCTGAACCGGCCGGCCATGCGCGCATCGTCTTGAAGGGAAAAGTCCGGGAAAACGGGAACCGGAAGCCGATCGTGGGCGCGACGATCATGCTCATGGGACAGGCCAACCTCACGCTTACTGAATTTTCGGATGAGCAAGGACTCTACACATTCAAGGACCTCGCGCCCGGCCCGTACCAGATCTCCGTTCTGGCCGCCTCCTACGTGGTTGAAAAGCCGCGCTCCGTCGATCTTCAACCCTCGGACGAGCCCATCGAAGTGAACTTTTTCCTGACGCTCGATGTGACCGGCGGACTCTTCCTCGAAGTGGAACGCGAACGGGAGAAGCGATCCGTCTCCACCCAGAAGGTTCGCAAGGAGGAAATTCGCCGGGTGCCCGGCACGCTGGGCGATCCCCTCCGCGTCATCCAGCTCCTGCCGGGCGTCACCGTGCTCAACGAGGTCTTCGCGGACCTGATCGTGCAGGGCGGGGGGCCGGACGACAACAAGATCTGGTTGGACCGTACCCCGATGGCGTTCCCTTACCACCTTCTCAACAGCTCAAGTGTGCTCTCGGGTGAGTTCGTCGAGTCCCAGGAGCTCCACGCGGCCGGGTTCGGCGTGCAGTATGGCGATGCCACGGGCGGTGTACTGGAGATCACATCCTCCGACGGAAAGGAACAAGGCATCGGGGGTCACCTCAGCGTGGTAGGCGTGCGGGCCTATGAAGCCGAGAAATTCAGCGTGGGCCGCGTGGAGGGCAGCCTCCAGGCGGGCGACCCCGCGGTGGGCTCGGTGATTGCGGCGGGGCGATACCTGTTCCCACCGCCGACGATTCCCGGGTTTGAACTTCCCGGGCAAGGTCCGGTCTTCCAGTTTTCGCCGGTGGGCTGGGATTATCAGAGCAAGTACACCGGGAAAACGGGGCGAATGGGGACGTTCCGTCTTTTGAGCTATGGCGCGGTGGACGAAGAAAAACAGAACATCCACTTCGAAGGGCCGGTCCCTCAGACGGGCCAAAACCTGACGTTCGAGATCAAGTTCCTCCAGGAGAAGCAATTCCACACGCAAGGAATCCTATGGGACTTGCCGGTGGGACCCGTCACTTCACGCCTGTCCCTCTATCGGACCGAGAACGTGGACGATTTCAAGATCAGTCTCCCCCTGCTGCAACTGGAGGATTTTATCGACCGCCGGGAAGCCAATCGAGAGTTCGGAATATGGGACGATCTTGAGATCCTGGCCGGCAAGCATCAGACGATTATTCTGGGGGTCCAGGCCGAGCGGGTGAGATCGAAAATCGGGGGGGTCGCACCGGTGTTTATCGCAGCAGGAGGAGCGCAGTTTCGCCCGCCGGAAGACGGCGCCGTACCGGGGTCCTTCGCCGGCGGCGGCGCGCCCGCCAGGCAGGAAAGTGAGAGTGAGGGTGGAGGTGAGGAGGAGGCGGAAGAGGAAGAAGAAGAGGAGGAATTCACGCCGCTCTCGTTCAAGCCGTTCAGCGTGAAAGAGACGTTCAACGCGTACGGCTTTTACCTTGCGGACAAGGTTCGCCCGGTGGAGCGGTTGACGTTGGTCCCCGGCGTGCGCCTCGATCGCTCCACTCTCGTCTGGAAGAACTCCGACGTTCACTACCGCGACGTCTTCATGCCGCGAGCCCATGGTACGTTCCAACTCTTTTCCAAGACCAAGCTCCGCGGCGGGTGGGGGATCTACCGCCGGTTCCCCGAGGCGGACCAGGCAACCGATCAGGGGCAGGTGGATCAGGATGGCAATGTGACGCGGAAGTTCGGGAACCCGTACCTGCTTCCCGAGCGGGCGGTGCACTATGTCGGGGGCGTTGAGCAGAAGCTGACGGAAGCCTTGCGCGTGGAGGCCGACGTGTTCCACAAGAAGTTGACCCGCTTGATCATGGGCGAACCGGAATCGAACGACGGCAGCGGGTATGCCGATGGCGGCCAGGTTCTGCTACGGCACGACTTGACTCGACGGTTCTTCGGCTGGGTGTCCTATTCGTACACCAAATCGAAACGCCGGAACCTTCGCACGGGCAAACTCATTCCGACCCAGTGGGACCAGCCCCACGTCCTCAGTGTCGTCTCCAGCGTCAAGATCACCCCGGAGTGGGAAGTCGGCGCCAGCTTCCGGTACACAAGCGGCTCTCCCGTTACACCCATTTACAACGACGAGAAGCGGGACCCTGACTTGGACGAGGATATCCATGCGGATGCGCTGCCTGCCGAACCCAACTCGGGGCGCATGAGGGATTTTCAGCGGCTGGATCTCAGGGTTGAGCGGAGTCTGAAGATACGATACGCCGAAATCGCTCTCTTCCTGGATGGTTTCAACGTGTTCAACCGAAAGAACGAAATCTTTCGCATTCCCTCCTTCGAAGACCCGAGCCAGTACATCCCACTCTCCACGGCCGGACTCCTGGTCTATGGAGGCGCTACGGCGAGATTCTGAATGAACAAGTTTGTGATGAGGTTTTTCGTCGGGTCGTGGGCGCTACCGGTTCTGCTTGCAGCGTGTGAGGCGAAGAAACAGGACGCTCCACCGCCGGTGGCCGGAGTCGGTACGATTGAAGGCCGGGTGGTCCCCGCCCGAGCAGGCGTTTTCATTCGAGTTGAGAGGACTTCCCTCGCAACGACCACCGATTCGGCAGGAAAGTTTCGGATCCATCTTGCCCCGGAGGGGCAGATAAGTGTGACGGCGGAGTACCGCGATGAAGCGGGGGCGACCTTCATCGCACGACGGACCGTTACAGTCGAAAAGGAAGAAAAGACGACCGTGGAAGACTTGAGGGTGGTTCCGGCCGGAACGATTCGAGGGATGGCTCGACTCAAAGGGGGAAGCATACGCGCGGGGATCGAGGTTGTCCTGGTGGGGACCCGTCATGAGGCCCGAACGGAAAATGACGGATCGTTCGTGATGGGCGCTGTCGCACCGGACGCCTACACCGTGGCCTTCGTATCCACCGGGTTTGGTGCGGTTCAGCGCGAAGACGTGGAAGTGGCTGAAGGAGAGACCACGGACCTTGGCTGGGTGGAGCTCGAAGCGGAGTCGGATCCCGGCAATCGCACGGTGTATGGCACGGTCACCGGCATGGTTACGGATACCGAAGGGAGTCCTATCAGTGAAGCGGTTATTTCCGCCACACCGGGAGCGGGCCTTGCCATGACGGATGAGAATGGGACCTACACCTTGGGGGGGCTCTTCCCTGTGACGGTTTCCCTTCTTGCGCAGAAAGTTGACTATGTATCACGGTCCCTGAGCGTGTTCATTACGGCGGGCCAGAAGGCGTCCGGGGATATCACCCTCACCCGCCGGCGCCGGCTGGGCGACGCACGACACACGATCTTTTCCAATGAACCTCCAACCGTTGCGCTGAACTGTCCGGATGTCCTGGCGCCGGGTGGGAAAGGGTCCGTCTCCATCCGATCGGTGGATCCGGACGGGGATCACGCAACCCTTTCGAGTATTACCGCGTTGTCGGGCGCAGTCCTGTCGGAAAGCATCATCCCGTGTGCGGGAGAGGAAAGGGCGGCGTGCGCCACCGTGGAAGTGGTTGCGCCCTCTTCGGGCGGCGAAGTGACCCTTCAGGTATCAGCAACGGATGGTTCGCTGAGAGTGGACGGTCGCTGCGAAATGGCCGTGGCGGACGGAACGGGAGGGGTCAATCAATGCCCTGTGGTCTCGATGAGCGGTCCACTCACGGTTTCACCGGGGCGAACATTGCTGCTGCGGAACTCCCGGGTCGATGCCGACGGAGATCCCGTGTCGGTGAGATGGCAGGCGACGGGTGGGAGGATCATGGAAGCAACGGACGAGGCCGCGGCGTGGACGGCGCCGGGTCATACGGGTCAAGAAGAGATTCGGGCCTGCGTGACCGATGGAAAATGTGAACCGAGCGCCTGCGCGACGATCCGAATCCAAGTCGCCGAGTCGCCTGCGGACAGCCGCGCCCCGACGTGCGCTCCCACGGGGGCGTCTTCCGCCCGTATCCATGAAACGGTAACCCTGACCGCGGCCGCGTCGGATCCGGACGGGGATTCGATCCGGATCTCCTGGAGCTCCTCCGGTGGCCACCTTTCTTCCAAGAGCGGGCCGGTGGTGACGTGGACGGCCGGTGATGTGCCCGGCCCGTACGGTGTGACGTGCACGGCTCGTGACGAAAAAGGCTCCGAAGGAACCGGCCAGATCGGCATCTCCGTGACGAAGCCACCGGTGGGCAAGACGTGTCCGACCCTCGCGGCCCGCGGCCCGGCCCTGGTCTCGCCAGGCGGAAAGGTGTCCATCGATTTCCTGGCCTCGGACACGAACCAACCTGAGGAGGTCCTCACAGGCGGGTGCACAATGCCCCCGGGTTCATACGACGTGTCGAATATTCGGGCGACCGGTGCTGCGAATTTTGGCTGGACGGCGCCGGATGTTCCG
Source organism: Nitrospirota bacterium (assembly GCA_016180645.1). NCBI lineage: Bacteria > Pseudomonadati > Nitrospirota > Nitrospirota bacterium. The sequence goes on from JACPAV010000014.1 coordinate 56,921, forward strand.
GGCGTATTCGTGTTCCACTGCTCCACCTCCAATTCGGTTTGCACGCGATCGTTCGAGCATGCCGTCCAGGTGGTGGCCGCCCCAGTCCTGGGGATCGGCGTGAGCTGTTCTTCCCCCGCGCTGCTGGGCGGCCAGTCCACTTCCTGCGCGGTGACCGCCTCCGAGCAGGCGGATTTCCGCTGGACCGCTTCCGGAGGACGCTTGTCCTCGACCACCGGATCGGAAGTGACTTGGACCGCCCCTTCCTGTCCGCGGTGCGCCGGTATGTATGCCCTGACCGTGGCTGCTTCGGCGGCCGATGGCCGGGTCAACGCCGCACAGCAGACCATCGGTGTCCAACTGGCAAATCGGGCACCCGAGGTTTCGTTGGATGGACCGGCCGAAGCGGATCCGTTGCAACTGGTCGGTCTCACGGCCCGCGCATCCGATGCCGATGATCTCCCGGCGCCCCTCGCATGCGATTGGACGGCTTCGGGGGGGACCCTCGCCAAGGCAGAAGGCTGTGGCGAACAAGTTTGGACGGCTCCCGCCGTTCCTGGGAAGTATTCCGTCTTCGTCGTTGCCGGTGATTCGGACCGATCCTCCTCCGCTTCCACCGAGATCACGGTCAAACCGCCTGCGGGCGGGCGTCGGCCCACAGGATCCATTTCCGCGCCGGCCAAGGTCGCCGTCGGTGCGCCGGCGGATCTTGCGTGCAGCGGCATGGCCCCAGATGCCAAACTCCTCACTTACGCTTGGAACGCGACGGGTGGATCTTTTTCCCAGACGGACGGGACTTCAGCGAGCGCTGGGACCGTTCGGACCCGGTGGACGGCTCCGAATGCCGCAGGACCGGTCACGATAACCTGCATCATTCAGGACGACGCGTCACCGCCGAGCATCTTTCAAGATCGGCACATCGTGGAGGTGACCGCTCTCCCCTCCGGAGCCGCCTACGAGTGCGATGAGAATACCCTCGCTCTCTACCACCTCGATGAAACGACGGGGACGGTTGCGTTCGACGCATGCGGCGAGCGCCATGGAGTTCGCAAAGAGGGGGAAATCGATCAGGACGGTGTTGCGGGTCGTTCCTATTTCTTCGATGGGGCGGACGATTTCCTGAAGATTCCCGATGCCCTCAATCCGGGAGTGGAATCGCGCTTCACGATCGAGGCGTGGTTCAAGCTCAAGTGCGATTGCCCCGGCTCCGGGCTGACGCTGGTCTCGAAGGGTGGGGGAAGCGAGGGGACGTTTGATCTGCGCGTGATGGAGAACGGACAGATTCGATTTTCGATGACGCCTTTCGATCGGTCCGCTCTGTCGCCCGTGGCCTCGGTGCGAACCGTGCATGATGACGGATGGCACCACGCCGCCGCCGCGTACGATGGTCGAACCCTCAGCCTCCATCTGGACGGACGCTTGGAGTCGAGCGGCGCGTATCACAAGACCCTCGGGGACTCGGATTTCCCGCTCCTGATCGGCGCGTCGGATTCCGATGAGGATGGAAGGCCCGATGCGAGGTTTTTCAAGGGTTGGATCGATGAGGTCCGTATTTCTTCGGCGGCGAGAGCTTCCAACGAGATGAACGTGGTCCGGGAGAGCCGGGCGCTGAAATGGGCGAAAAGCAGCGGGAATCCGATCTTTGCAGCCACCGATCTCTGGGAAATGGCGAGCGTTGCGTATCCGTCGGTCCTCAAAGTCTCGTCGACCTATGTCATGTTCTATCAAGGGGGAAGCATTGCCGCATGGAACATCGGCGAGGCCACGTCCAAGGATGGAATCTCATGGACACGGCTGCCGGTGCCCATCGTTACCATCGGTTCGTCCGGCGCGTGGGACGCCGGTCGGGTGCAAATGCCTTCCATCTACTACGACGGAGCGGAGTACTGGATGTATTATGGCGGGAAGGCCAAGACAACCGATACCTCGAGCAAGCTGGGCCTGGCGAAATCGACGGACGGCCTCAAGTTCACCAAGCATGAGTCCAATCCTCTCCTCGAACCGGGAGGGACCGCTGCCTGGGATGAAATCACCGGATTTCCAGGATCCGTGGTGAGGGAGAGTGGAGAGTTCAGGATCTACTACACCGGATACACCGCGTCCGAATCCACCAAAGGCCGCATCGGACTCGCGACATCCTCCGACGGGGTGAAGTGGACGCGCCACGACTCGAACCCGTTGCTCGCGCCGGGCGATACCGGCCAATTCGACGACACGTCGGTTCAGAATCCACGGGCCGTCAAGATTGGCGCGATCTGGTATCTCTTCTACGAGGGCGTGAAGAAGGGGGGAACGACCACCATCGGCTTGGCCACCTCTCTGGATGGCATTCGATGGACCAAAGCCGACTCCAATCCCGTCCTCGGCGCCGGCCAGGCGTGGGAAGTGCTTCCCCAACTTCAGACGGGCTTTCCCCTCTTGGACGGGGACCAGATCAAACTCTACTACTCGGCCACAACCCTGACCGGAGCCAAGATCGCCCTTGCGTACGAACTCCCGGAGACTTTCATCCCGGCCGGGCGCTTTGTGATGGGGAGCGATGCCGATGAAGGCCTGGCGACGGAACGCCCGGAGCACGTTGTCTATCTGTCACCGTACTGGATGGACCGCTTCGAAGTTACAAACGCGGCCTTCCGATCGTGCGTAGATACGGGCCCGTGCAGCGCTCCAAGCGGCGGGTCGGGGTCGGCCACGCGATCGTCCTACTACGGCGATGCCGCGTTCGATCTCCACCCGGTCGTCCGAGTGACGTGGAACCAGGCCGACCAGTATTGCCGTTGGATCGGGAAGCGATTGCCCACGGAGGCGGAGTGGGAGAAAGCGGCCCGGGGGCCCTATCCGGACGAGCGCCCCTATCCATGGGGAGATGGAGAGCCATCCTGCTGGCCGGCGAATATTCGAGGTTGCGTGGGCGATACGGAAAGGGTCGGCTTCATGGCCGGAAGTTCCGCCTCCCCGTATGGCCTCTTCGATTTGGGCGGCAATGTGGCCGAATGGGTAGGCGATTGGTCCGACTCGACGTATTACGGCGTGAGTCTCCCTCGTGATCCTGCCGGTCCGGCTACCGGTTCCCTCAAAACGGCTCGCGGGGGCTCGTGGAATGATGCGGAGCCGAAACAGACGACTCGCGTGTCGTACCGTGAATCCTCGGCGGGTGCGGAGAGTTTCGCGAGCACCGAAGTGGGGTTCCGTTGCGCGCGGAATCCGTGATGAACCTGAACCGGTCGCTGAGTGTCTTTGCCGCCCTCTTCGTCGCCTTGGCCGCGGCCTGCGAGAAGAATGATCTCGGCGACCCCCTGACTGTTCGAACAGGCTCGGTCGTCGGCCGAGTGACCCTCCTCGGCGAGGCAAAGTCCCAAGCGGCTATCCGGCTTGAGGGGACCAATACTCAAACCACATCGGATGCGAAAGGCGGCTTCCGTCTCGATCTTGCCGCGCCGGGGAAGAATGTGCTGACGGCCTTCTTCGATGCACCCGAGGGATCGACGTATGGGATTCGCCGGGACATCGAAATCGTGGAAGGCGAAGTTCTCGGCTTGGGAGAAGTAGCACTCGCCCAGGTCGGCGCCGTGGCGGGGGAAGTGAAGCTTCAAGATCGGAGGACCCATCTCGGCTCAGACGTCTTCGTACCGGGGACGGAAATGTGGACGCAGACGTCGACGGACGGTTCGTACACCCTGACGCGTGTCCCACCCGGTTTCTACCGCCTCGTGGCAGCGAATCGAGATTTTGAAATGGTCGAGTACGCCGAGTTCGAAGTGGCATCGGGAGAAACGACGGTTCTACCGGCGATTGAACTTCATCGCAGAGGGGAAGACTCTCAGCGGGGAGCCCTTTCGGGTCGTGTCTTCAGTCTCGTGGGAAGGCCGCTTGAAGGAGCCATCGTGAGCATGATTCCACCGATTCGGACGGCCACCACCGGGGAGGACGGGGGTTACGAATTCAAAGACCTCGATCCCGCGGAATACCTCCTCCGCGCGGAACTCGAAGGAAAAGTGACCGGCAGCAAGCGCGCGGTCGTCCGCGCCAACGAGACGGCCACGGCCCACCTGGCGCTTCCGGCGTTGCCGAATCAGGACAAACCGGGCCGGGGAGGCTGGAACTCGGAGCCTCGCCTCATGGTGACCTGTCCCGAATCTGTGCGCGTCGGAGAATCGGCGGGATTGCGGGCCGATGCGATGGATAGCGATGGCGATCCCGTCACCCTGGGCCCGTTTGCGGCAACCGGAGGGGCGTTCTCTTCGCCGAGCGATGGTGAGGCGTGCGAACCGGAAGAGGGCGGCGTCTGCGCGACCGCCGAATGGAAAGCTCCCGATCGCCCCGGTCTGTACATGATCCGGTCGACGGCCTCGGATGGTCAACTCATGGCGGAGGCTTCCTGCGAGATCGCGGTCTCGCGGGCGTCCGGACCGGATAATCATTGCCCCATGGTGGCGATCACCGGCGCGACCCGAACGCTTGTGGCCCGTCACGTGTCGTTGGCGGTCTCGGGGTCGGACCAGGAGGGGGATCCGATTTCGTACAACTGGTCCGCTTCCGGCGGATCGCTCGACCGGCGGACGGGTGAAGAAGTAATCTGGACCGCCCCGCGCTCGGCAGGCGATTACGACGTTTCCGTCTGCGCATCGGACGGCCAATGCGCCAAGTCGTGCGCCACCGCGCGGATCAATGTCGGAGAAGAAGCCGAAAAGGCCACTTTTCCGGCCTGCGGGATCTCGGGCCCCACGCTGGCATCGGGGGGTTCCGTGGTCGGCCTCTGGGCGGCGACGTACGATCCCAACGCGTTTCCCGTCAAGGTCCAGTGGTCGGCCACGGGCGGAACTTTCCCCATTCCGGAAGGAGCCCTGGCCAATTGGTCGGCCCCGGCCCAAAGCGGCATGTACACCGTTTCCGCCAAAGCCACGGCCGCCAGCGGCTCGACGGCTACGTGTCAAATGGGGATCGTCGTTACCGACTCCGCCGCGGTTCGCGGCTGTCCGACGCTGGACGTTCAAGGCTCCTCCACGTCGGTTAAAGCGATGCCGGTTCGGGTTGAATTTGTCGCCGAGGGGCGCGAGTCCGGCGGTCTTTCATCGAATCTATCGTGCGACACTCCAAACGGACCGTTCCAAACGTTCGATGTCAGCGCCGAGGGAGCCGTGTTCGAGTGGTTCCCTCTTTTTGAAGGGGTCTACACATTCTCCTGCAAGATCGCAGAGGGGAGCTGCGCCGTGGGCCGCCTTCATTCCATAGCCGTCACGGACCGACCCGACGATCTCCCGCCGTTCGTCGGAGTCTCCTGCACCGCCGACAAGCTTCTTCCGGGCCAATCGACACTTTGCCTGGCCTTCGGCAAAGATCCCAAGGATCAGGAGGTGACGTTCACATGGTCCGTGGCCGCCGGTACGCTCTCCTCCCTGGCCGGAGATTCCGTGATGTGGACGGCGCCCCCGGCGGGCGGGGAATACCGAATCGCCATCGTGGGGAGCGATGGCGCCAACGAGGCCCGCTCGTCCCATTCGCTCCGGGTGGGCGCCCCTAGATCCGTCACCGACTTCTCCCCATCCGACGCCGTTCCGGAAGGGGAGTACGCGTGCGACGCAAGCACCGTCGCTCTCTACCATTTCAACGAAACGGAGGGGGCGACCGCGCAAGATACGTGTGGATCCCATCCGGCGGTCATTCGCGGCGCTGCCGTCAACCGGGCCGGCCGGTGGGTGGGGGCGTACTCCTTCGATGGATGGGACGATTCGGTGGAGATCCCGGCGGCGGCGGTGTCGGGACTGGCCAACGGTACCGTCGAGGCGTGGGTGAAACTGACCGCTACATGGCGCGACTACGAATGGGCGATCCGAAGAAGCGAGGAGGCGGATCAATGTGATCTCAGGATGAGGTACACGGCGAGAACTCAGTCCTGGGGAGCGACGTGGAACAATGAGTGCGTGGATATCAACCACAAGCTGGACCGGAACACGGCGACGGATTTTGGCTGGCATCATCTGGCCGTGACGTGGGACGGCGTGCTCTGGAAAATGTACCAGGATGGGCTGTTGCGCGTCGCCTCGCCTGATGTGGCCGGGCTGGAATCGAACGACAACCCCTTGGTGATCGGCCTGGTGACGGCCGGGGTCGAAAGCGCGCTGTATGGCATGGTGGACGAGCTTCGCATTTCCGATCGCGCCCGCGAGCCGGAGGAATTTCGTGTTCTTGCGGCGCCGGTCTCTCCGATTTGGACCGACAAGTCGGCGATGGCGGGGGCGAGAGCCGATGCCGCCTCCGCCGCGGTGGAAGGGAAGTTGTATGTATTTGGAGGCAGAAAGGAGGAGAACGAGGCGCTCTCGACCAACGAGGAATTCGATCTTCTCAAAGATTCGTGGTCCTCGAAAAAAGACATGCCCACCGATCGGTGGGATGCGGTTGCGGTGGCCATCGGCCGCCGGGTCCATCTGATCGGGGGCACCCGGTTCAAAGACAAGCCACTTCTTGTGGCAAAGAACGAGGAGTACGACACGGAGAAGGACGCTTGGTCCAAGCGCGCGGATTGGCCGCGGCCCCGATTCGGCGCCGTGGCGGCGGCAGTGGACGGGCAGGTCTTTGTGCTCGGGGGATCGAGCGAATTCCAGGACCAGGGCAGCCTGCCGCAGGTCGATCGGTATGACCCGGTGACGGACGGATGGACGGAACGCGCGCCGATACCCACGGCCCGATCGCACGCGGCCGTGGCCGTGCGGGCAGGATCGATCTATGTCATCGGGGGAGCGAGTGATGAGGGATTTCGGAATTCCACCGAGCGATATGACGCGCGCTCCGATACCTGGTCGATTCTTGCGCCCATGCCGACTCCAAGGAAATCCGCCGTGGCGCTGGTCGATAACGATTTCATTTACGTCATTGGCGGAGAGGACGGGTCCACGCTGAAGGTCGTCGAAGCCTACGATCCCGTTAGGAATACGTGGACATCATTGGATCCGCTTCCCGATCCTCGAACGCGGTTCGTGGGAACGGTATTTCAGAGGCTGTTGTTTCTGGTGGGTGGGTACGACGGTACAGCCGTTCTGTCATCGGTCCTTCAAGGATTTCTCTTTCCCCCCCGCCCGGAATAGACCGGGGCATTCATCTAATTTTCCTTCTGCTGAATGCCGACGGCTGAACGCTGAAAGCTACCCTACAGCCCCATCTCGGGCTGGATCTTCGTGCGCTTTCGGCGGGCGACGCCTGTCTTGATCGCAGACTCGATCACGGCCTCGGCGACGGAGAGAGAAACTTTCTTGTTGAAAACGCTCGGGATGATGTAGTCCTCGTAGATCTCGTCCTTGCCTATCGTGCCGGCAATGGCTTTCGCCGCGGCAATCTTCATCTGCATATTGATGTCCCGGGCCTGGCAATCCAACACGCCCCGGAAAAGGCCGGGGAAACAAAGGACGTTGTTGATCTGGTTCGGGTAGTCCGAGCGGCCGGTGGCGATGATCGTGGCATGGGGAGCGGCCTCTTCCGGCATGATCTCCGGAGTGGGATTGGAGAGGGCAAACACGATCGCCTTCTTGTTCATCCGCTTGATGTCCTTGGCTTCGACGAGTTTCGGACCGGACAGCCCCATGAAAAGGTCGGCCCCCACGAGCGCATCCGAAAGCGTCCCCTTGAGCCCGCTCTTGTTCGTGCGGTCGGCGAACCATTCCTTCATAAAATTCATGTTCTCTTTGCGCCCTTTGTAGATGATTCCATTCCGGTCGCAGGCAATGATGTTTTTCACGCCCATTTCCATCAGGATTCGGCCGCATTGGATCCCCGCAGCTCCGGCGCCAAGGATGACGACTTTCAACTCCTTGTAGGACTTCTTCACGACTTTGAGCGCATTGATGAGGGCGGCCAGGACCACGACGGCGGTGCCGTGCTGATCGTCATGAAAAACGGGCACATCCAAGTCCTTCTTGAGACGTTCTTCGATTTCAAAACAACGCGGCGCCGAGATGTCTTCCAGATTGAAGCCACCGAAAACCGGCGCGACGAATTTCACGGTATTGACGATGTCGTCCACTTTTTGGGTTTTGAGGCAGAGGGGAAAGGCGTCCACGCCGCCGAACTCCTTGAACAGGGCGCACTTCCCCTCCATAACGGGGAGGGCGGCCTCGGGACCCATGTTGCCGAGTCCCAGTACGGCGCTGCCGTCTGACAGTACGCACACCGTGTTCCGCTTGATCGTGAAGGCGAAAACTTTTGAGGGATCCTCATGGATCGCCTGGGTTACGCGGGCCACACCCGGTGTGTAGACGAGCGAGAGATCGGTCCGATTCCGAATGGGCGCCTTGAGCGAGGTCTGAATTTTTCCGCCGCGATGCTTCTGAAAAACCTGGTCGAAGACGTGAATGATTCTGACGTCGCGGAGATCCTTGACGCGGACGATGATCTGGTCCATGTGATCCGAGCCGGTCGCGTTGATCGTGACCTCGCGGGTGACCTGATCGCGCGTGGCCTCGATGAGTTCGATGGCGCCAATGTCGCCGCCGGCCTTGCCGATCGCGGACGTGAGTTTGCCGAGCATGCCGGGCACGTTGCGGATCTGCGCCCTCAGCGTGAAGCTGTAGCCCGGAGAAGGGCGGACTTCTGGTTTGTCTTGGGTTGTCATGGTTGCGGGACCATAGCACCGGGGACCAAACGCGTCAAGGAATGGACTCAGCTTCGAATAGTGAGCGTCAACTTGCTACGCTTCCGGCCTCAGGCGTTCGGCGAAATCCAGGAGGGCGTATTCGCTCCCGGGAGGGCCGAGGAGTTGGATGGAGCGGGGGAGTCCGTTTGGAAATCGGCCCCAGGGGATGGAGAGGCCGGTGGCGTCGTTCAGATTGCCGATCTTGGCGAAGGCCATGCTGCCCGGTGATTTCAATACCGTTCCATGTGGGCGCGCCGAATAGGTGGTGGCGGGCGACAGAATCACGCCACCCGCAGCCCAAAGGTCCCGCACATGGCGACGGAGCCGTTCGACATTCTCACGCGCTCGACGGCGATAAGGCCAGGCAATCAGGAAGCCGAGTGCCATCAGGAGAAGGATGTAGGCCGATTGGCGGTGCATCTTCCGCCCCCATCCGCGAGGACCGAAGAGAAGCGATACGACGACCGCCGCCAATCCTTCGACAACCGGGAGCTCGTCGCCTTCCGTGAAGCGATCGAAATGCGACGCGAGGAAGACGTTGTAAAGCCGATCGATGCGTGAGGGAGAGGGCAAATCGTCCGCCGTGGCGAAAGGCATGTCGGCGCGACTCAGCGCTGGAATCACGTCGGGTCCGAGCGTCGGCCATTCCCCTATCGCCGGTTCATCCGGTCCGTAAAGGTGAACTTTCTTCACTTCGAATGGGGCCGGTGCGCCGGTGCGAAGACGGGATTCGAGAGCTTTCAAGAGCGTTCGGCAATCTTCTATCGTGCTTGTGAGCGGTCCCATGCCGTTGAACGTCTTGAAGAATTCCGGGAGGTGCGGGAAATGATCCGATGGATCCCACATCACGTGGGAAAGCCTCATCCCCACGATGCCACAGAAGGCCGCGGGCATGCGGATGCTCCCGCCGAAATCGCTTCCCCAGTCGAAGGCCGACATTCCGGTGGCGACGGCGACCGCCGCCCCTCCGCTGCTTCCGCCCGGCGATCGAGCCGGATCCTGCGGGTGGCAGGTGGCTCCGATCAGATTGTTGTCGGTCTCCGGCGGAAGCGAGAGATCCGGGCAGTTGGATTTTCCAAGGAGAACGGCGCCCAGCTCCTCAAGCGCCTGGTGAATCCGACTGCTCTTCTGCGGAACACGGTTTCGATGTCGCCACGAACCGCCGCTGGTGCGAATTCCTGCCGTGTCCCAAGCGTCTTTGAGCGTGTAGGGCACGCCAAACAATTCCGAGGTGGAAGGGCGTGCCTTCAGCTCATGCGACTTCTTTATGGCCTGATCGAGAAGCGGAAGAAGAATCGCCCGCAGATTTGGGTCTTTCTCGCGTATTCGGGCGAGGCAGGAATCGATGCTGAAATGTTGGAGGCTGGAGGCCACGGTCAGGAGACTCTAACAGAATGTCGGTTCGTAGGGGAGCATCTTCAGATGCTCCCCTTCCTGGGCGGATCTGAAGATCCGCCCCTACCGCGGTTTTCACGTCAATGCGTTCGGATCAACGGAACGAAGCGCACGGGCCTCACCGAGCGCTTCTCAAGCGTTCCCTCGGCTGTCTTGGTTCCGATGATGAGGTCTTGCGACAGTGCGGGAGGCCCGACGGGGATGACCAGCCGCCCTCCGGGTTTGAGCTGCTCCACGAGCGGAACCGGAATCTCATCCGCCGCCGCGGTCACCATCACGGCATCGAAAGGGGCATGCTCCGGCCAGCCTCTGTAGCCGTCCCCAATCTTCACGTGCACGTTCTTGTAGTCGAGACGCTTCAGCCTTTCCTCCGCGGATTTGCCCAGTGCCGGGATGATCTCGATGGTAAACACCTCCGCGGCCAACTCGGCGAGCACCGCCGCCTGATATCCGGAACCCGTGCCGATCTCGAGCACGCGATCACCGCCTCGAAGCCCCATCGACTGAGTCATCAGCCCCACGATGTACGGCTGGGAGATGGTCTGTCCCTCGCCGATCGGGAGGGGATAGTCTTCGTAAGCCTCAGGTGCCTGACTCGGGGGTACGAAAAGATGCCGCTTGACCTTTCGCATGACCCGAAGGACGGCGGGATCGATCACGTCGCGTCCTTCGAGCTGCACTTTCACCATTTGCTCTCGTAGTGTGGTCATGCGGGTCTCGTCTATGCTCGGGCGTTCACCCCCACCCAGACCCCTCAGGGGGGAGGGGGTAGGCGCAGGCTTTATGCCTGCGTCTGAAGACGCACCCATGAAGGGTGCGGCTACCAAACCTTCCCCCCTTGCGGGGGAAGGTGAGGATGGGGGGTGCGGGGTGGAAATCTTGTTTGTGATGTAATTCCAGTAGAAGGCGATGGAAGCGGCAATGATGGCCGTGCCCAGGAGTTTTCCCGCCCGGAAGGGCGTCGTTTTCCAGCGGGAGGATCTTCCCTCGCGCCGATCGAGCTGCATGTCCGACTCGCGGTGCATTCGGGAAAGTGCCCTTCGGAAGAAGGGATGTTCTTCTTCCGGTTGGGAGGGACTCCTCATCGCGCGGTATGCGGCGGCGAAGCGCAGGGCGGATCGGAGACCGCACCTGCCGACGCGAGCACCGGAGTCGGAGCGGCAAAGCAGGCGCGCGCCCGGTCGAAGTCGGAGGCCAGGGCTTGAGTGAGCCGCTCGATCAGGGAGAGGAATTCCTGCCGCGCCTCATATGGCATGGACCGCCTGAATTGATTAAATGTTTTCAGGAAGAACGAGAGGAGTGAGGAGTTCTGGAGCGGCAGTTCGTAGGTATGGGTGAGCGTGTTCGCCGTCTCCTTCACGTCGATGGGGCTGAAATGCCCCTCGAAGGTCATCCCCTGCCCGTTGTTTCCGTCGTAAAGGACCTCGTAGTACGAACGAATGAACGGCCCGAGGATTTGTTTGATGATGGGAGGGAGAATCGGCTTCGGAACCCCGTCAACCATTCCCCGGCGACGGTCATCCTCCCGGACCACGCTGAATCCCAATTGTTCCATTCCCATTTTCATCCCGAAGGCGACGATCCAATTCCGGATCTCGATGCGATGCGGCTGTGAGAGGGCTTCGTCCAATCGGACCCCTTCGGGCGAGGGCAGTCCCGTCGCAGGATCCATGGGAAAGACGAGCCCATCCCGCGTGATCAACGTCAGGCCCATCTCGCCCCCACCGGTCATGATCACTAACAGATCGCGCCCCTTCGGATCTTTCACTTTCATCTGGAGATGTGAGGCCGAGAGCACTTTGTGGACCTTGCCCAGATGTGGGTACTCACGTCGGAGGCGGTCGCCATCCGTAACGGAAACGAGATTCACGCGCGTGAGGCGCCCGGCGCCGTCCGCGGATGGAATTCGTTCCACCGTGCTTCTCATCCGGATGAACGGCAGCGCGGTCCGGCTGAATTCCGGAAAGCTCGCGGCGAAGTGCTCCCGAATCTCCCGATCCCCGGCACTGGAGTCCCCCGCGTACGTGTCGTCGGACACATCCAGGAGCCGAAGCCACTCCCGGTTGATGTCGCGCCAGACCTTTGTGTTGAGGGGGCCCATGAACCAGGACTGTGTGTAACGGATGAGATAGACGTTCTTGTGACGCCCTTCCGTGACGGGACGGACCGAGAAAGTGGCTTCCGTGTCGCCGAAGGTCGTCAAGTACTGGGGTTTGGTGATGAAGGCGAAGTGGTAGTCCTCGGGCTCGATGCGTCCTCCAAAGGTGAAGGACTTGAGACCCTCTTCCCCCGCTTGCCAGGGGATTTTGGGATTTTCGTAGAGTCCCTTGAGATCGAGGCTTGTGGAATTCAGGAGGATCAAGTCCAAGACTTGGTCCAAATCCGGCTCGTAGCGCGAGACGAAGAGGAACTTCTTGAACGGTTGCCCCAGCCCCGCGGCGGCTTCGAAGGCCTGGTCAATCCCTCGGGGGTCATCTGAAGATCCGAGAGGCAGAACCACCCGCCAAAAATTGCGAGGGGTCGGCATCCCTGCGGAAGCGGCATGGAGGATGGCGGACGGAGCGGCATGAGCAGGGCGGGGACTCGATGCAATGGCACCGATGAGAAACAAGATTGCTGCGCTCTTCCTGCCCGCCCTCACCCGTTGAACTATACCTGCGCCCGACCCTTGCGGCAAGGTGGGAAGGGTTGGCCCGAAGGGGGAGGGCGTGGTAAAAGCGAGCCAGTATGGTTCCACCTTGGGTCAATAGATTGGACGAGCACCAGCGCGAGGTGGTGCGGAGGGTTCTCAAGAAAGCACGGGCGCCCTTCGCCTTGGCGCCGGAAAAACGGTTTCGCGAGTCGGTTCGGAAGGTGTGGGCGGACTATCAATCTGAGATTTCAAACGGGACGCCCAAGGGCCTCTTGCGTCTTGCCCACAAGGTGGATCGCGCGCTGTACGTTCGGAACCGGGAAGAGCACATGGACGATCCGGCGCTGGACCCTCAGGTGCGAACGGGACTCGTCAAAGGGCTGGACCGGCTGAACCGCGCGATTGGAACCTACTTTTTCTTTTTCCGGGCGATGGAGAAGCACTTGCACCCTCTTCCCGATGGTCAGTTATCAGTATTGGACATAGGTAGCGGTCACGGCGCGTTTCCCATCCGCCTCGCGCGGAAAGGGAAACTGGGCCGTCATGTGCTTCGCGTGGTGGGGAGCGACGTGGTGCCGGCGTACGTCGAGGCGGCCACGGCGGAGGCGCGAAAGAACAAGTCGCCGGTGGAGTTCCGCACGATCGATGCCCTCAAGCTCGATCAATTGGAAGATCGCTTTGATGTGATCACGTGCACCCAGGCGATTCACCACTTCCCGCCGGATTTTCTGGCCGAGCTGATGGCGCGCGCGCGGGCCAACGCGCGGAAAAGCGTGTTTTTCTTTGACGCGCGGCGCGCCCCCGGGTCCGTGGCGGGGGTGGCCACGGCGACCTACCTACTGACGCGGAACGCGATGCTGGTGCACGATGGCATCGTTTCGGTCCGCCGCATGTACAGTCCCGCTGAGCTTGAACTTCTGGCGAGGTGCGCCCCCGGCGGTGAGATCTTTCGCGCCCGGAACTTCAGTACGCGATACGTTCTGCTGGAAGCCTACGCAGGCCGAGGCTAGACTCGGTGGCGGCCTGCGTAGCGTCCGGCTTCAGCCGGACGGAGCTCGCCCGCCTGAAGGCGGGCGCTACAGCCGTGGCCGCTCGCGTCAGCCTTTGATTTCCCAAGTCTCGCCGGAGTTGAGGAGCTTCGCGAGATCCCCCGGCCCGCGCTTCGCGGTGACGTCGCTAATTTGCTTGTGAATCAGCGACTCATAAGACGGCTGGGCGACTTCTCGGAAGACGCCGATCGGCATCGGGAACTCAGGCGGTTGCAGGTGGGCCAGAAGGTGGGCCAAGGACCTGTCGGTTGAGTCGTAAGTGAGAACGTCTTTCTCGGTGACCGATCCACCCAACTGCACGATTTCCGGTTTGTGACCGGCCACGCGGATGCCTTTCTCCTTGTTCTTCCCGAAAAGGAGTGGCTTCCCGTGGGCGACTTCCACGTTCTGGTCGTCCCGCACATCTTTCTCCGTGAACGGCTCGAATGCGCCGTCGTTGTAAACCGGGCAGTTCTGATAGACCTGAATGAAAGCGCATCCCTTGTGTGCGGCGGCACGACCCAGGATGTCCACGAGATGTTTTTGGTAGATGGCGGCGGATCGCGCCACGAAGGTTGCACCGCAGGTCAGTGCCAATGAAACGGGATCGACCGGCGGTTCCACGGTCCCGAACGGCGCCGTCTTGTTCACCTGCCCGAGACGGCTGGTCGGCGAATATTGCCCCTTCGTCAATCCATAGATCCGGTTGTCGAACAGAATGATCTTGAGGTTGACGTTGCGCCGCATGGCGTGCATCAGGTGATTGCCGCCGATCGCCAACCCATCCCCGTCGCCCGTCATAACCCAGACGAGCAAGTCCGGATTGGTGGCGGCCACGCCGGTAGCGACGGCCGGCGCGCGGCCGTGGAGGGTGTGAAACCCGTACGTGTTGACGTAGTAGGGGAACCGCGAGGAGCAGCCGATTCCGGAGACGACGACGAATCGCTCACGCGGAATATTGAGATGGGTGAAGGCCGTGGTGGCGGCATTCAGAATGGAGTAGTCGCCGCAACCGGGGCACCATCGAACCTCCTGGTCAGAAAGAAAGTCCTTGCGTGTCAGCTTGACGGCCGCCGGCGCGGAGGCCGCTCCAGACTCCTGACTTCTCGCGGCACTTCCGCCGTCCTGGCGGTCGGCCGCCGCGGATTTCTGTGGAGCTAGGGATGCCATCGATCACCTCTTTGAGAGCTGTTTCTTGAATTCGTCCTGGAGTTCCGAAACGCTGAACGGCTGGCCGGTGACCCGGTTGTAGCCGATCGTTTCTACCAGGTAGTTTGCGCGGATCAGGAAACTCAACTGGCCGAGGTTGTTTTCGGGGACCAGGATTCGCTTGTGTTTCTTCAGGATGGAACCCAGATCGGAGGGAAGCGGATTCAGCCAGCGAAGATGCAGGTGTCCAATGGAGAGTCCCTGTTCCACCGATCGCTCGACGGCCGTGCGAATGGGTCCGAACGTGCTGCCCCAACTGACCACGAGCAGGTCGGGGTTGGCCTTGCCGACGATCTCGGTCGGCGGGAGTTCCTGGGCGATCCGGGCCACCTTCTCCGCCCTCATCTTGACCATGAGATCGTGATTGGGAGGATCGTAGGAGATGTGGCCGAGGATGTTGCTTTTCTCGAGTCCCCCGATGCGGTGTTCGAGACCCGGCGTGCCGGGAAGGGCCCACGGCCGCGCCAGCGTCTTTTCGTCCCTGGCGTACGGCTGGAATCCTCCATTGGATCCGGCCTTGAGGGCCCGGAGGCGGGGCGACACGTCCATGGCCGGCAACGCATTGACGTCGGCGATCCGCCACGGCTCGGAACCGAAGACCGTGTACAGATCGGTGAGAAGGATTACCGGCGTCATGTACTTGATCGCGATCCGGGTGGCCTCCACGGCGCAGTCGAAGGCATCCGAGGCGGAAGCCACGGCGACAATGGGAACGGGCGATTCGGAGGGCCGGCCGAAAAGCGCGAACAGGAGATCGGCCTGTTCCGTTTTGGTCGGCATTCCGGTGGAGGGTCCGGCGCGCTGAACATCGACGACGATGATCGGGAGTTCCGTAATGACGGCCAGTCCGAGCGCTTCGCTTTTTAGCGCGAGGCCGGGACCGCTCGTTCCGGTGGCCCCCAGCCCCCCGGCGAACGAGGCGCCGATGGCCGCGTTCATCGAGGCAATCTCATCTTCGAACTGCATCGTGATCACGCCGAAATTCTTGAGCGACGAAAGTTCCTGCAAGATCTCCGTCGCGGGCGTGATCGGATAGCTGCAGTAGACCAGCTTCAGGTCGGCCTTCTGCGTGGCGGCCACCATGCCGTAGACGATGCCTTGGTAGCCGGTCAGGTTCTTGTAGCGTCCGGGGCGCAGCTTGGCGGGCGGCACCTCGTAAGCGACGGAAAAGAGTTCGACGGTTTCGGCGTAATTGAAACCGGCCTTGAGGACCCGAGTGTTAGCCTCGACGAAATCCGGCGACTTGGCGAATTTGTTCTTGATCCAGCGTTCGATCGGATCGAGCGGCCGGCCGTAGAGCCAGCAGACCACGCCCAGCGCAAAAAAGTTGCGACACCGTTCGCGATCTTTGTGGGAAACGGACGCCATGTCCTCGATGGTCTTCACCGTGATCGAGGTCATGGGGATCTTCACCACGCGCAGTCCGGAGAGAGAATTGTCCTCAAGCGGATTGGCCTGGTAGCCCGCCTTCTCAAGGTTCTTTTCCGTGAATTCGTCTGTGTTCACGATAATCGTTGCGTTCGGAGCGATCCGGTTGAGATTCGCCTTCAACGCCGCCGGATTAAAAGCGATCAGGACCTGCGCTTTGTCGCCCGGCGTATGGATGTCATACGACGAAAATTGGATCTGGTACCCTGAGACACCCGGCACCGAGCCCGCCGGGGCGCGGATCTCCGCGGGAAAATCGGGGAAGGTGGAGAGGTCGTTCCCCGCGATGGCGGTAACGTTGGTGAACTGGCTTCCGGTGAGTTGAATACCGTCGCCCGAGTCGCCGGCAAACCGGATGATGGCTTCGCGGACCTGCTGTCGGCTGATCCTCTTCTTTCCGCCTTCAGGCGAATCGAGGCGGTCTTCGGGTGATGGTGTTTGTGCCATGTTGTGCTTCTCCCAGCTTAGGTTCTTCGTTGCATCGCCAGGGATGCCTCTCCGTTACCTCTTGAGCTTCTTGACCACGGTCTCGCCGATGGCGGCGGGACTGGGAATGACATGCGCCCGGGCGCGTTTCAATGCCTCGACTTTCGAGGCGGCGGTCCCGGAACCCTGTGAGATAATCGCTCCGGCGTGGCCCATGCGGCGTCCCGGCGGCGCCGTCTGCCCGGCGATGAAGGCAAAGACGGGCTTCTTCATATGCTTCCGGATGAACTCCGCCGCTTCCTCTTCCTGCGTTCCGCCGATCTCGCCGATCATGACCACCGCCTTGGTCTGCTTGTCCTGTTCGAAAAGTTGAAGCGCATCGATGAACCCCGTGCCGATGATGGGATCGCCGCCGATTCCAATGCACGTCGACTGACCCAAGCCGCGTTCCGTAAGCTGCCATACGGCCTCGTAGGTGAGGGTGCCGCTGCGGGAGACGATGCCCACATTTCCCTTTCGGTGGATGTAGCCGGGCATGATGCCGATCTTGCATTCGCCGGGCGTGATGATGCCGGGACAGTTCGGGCCGATCAGCCTCGTGGGCTTCCCGTCGAGGTACCGCTTCACGCGCACCATGTCCAGGACCGGAATCCCCTCGGTGATGCAGATGACGAGTTCCATTCCGGCCTCAATGGCTTCCACCATGGCATCCATGGCGAACGCGGCGGGGACGAAGATCACCGACACGGTGGCGCCGGTCTTCCGCGCGGCCTCCTCGACCGAGTCGAAGATGGGCACGGGTCTCGATTTCGGAAGCTTGGGGTCGGCCGCTCCGGAAGGCTGCGAAGTACCCTGCCTGATTCCATCGATTCCTTCAGGGTGTCCTCTCGCGGCACTTCCCCCTTCCTGGGGGGCGAATAGCTCGCCGCCCTTGCCGGGAGTCACGCCCGCGACGATCTTGGTGCCGTAGGCGAGACACTGCTGGGCGTGGAACTGGCCGTTCTTGCCCGTGATGCCCTGCACGAGGACTTTCGAATTCTTGTTGACCAGGACAGCCATCGTGCAAAGACCGCCTAACGGAATCTCTGTTCGTAGGGGAGCATCTTTAGATGCTCCCTCTTGTCGGGAGGGTCTTAAGACCCTCCCCTACGCATTCTGTTGGGTGTACTAGGTTTCCGGTTCCTGTTCTGGAGGCTTCCACGGCCTTGCGGGCGCCTTCCTCAAGATTCGCCGCCACGATCAGCGGCAATCCCGAATCGGCGAGCATTTTCTTCCCAAGCTCCACGTTCGTTCCTTCCATCCGAACAACAATCGGCACCGGGATCTGCACTTTTCCCGATGCGCCCCACACCTCCTTGACCGCTTTCAGCATCCCTTCGGCAAGAGTATCGCACTTCAGAATGCCGCCAAAGATGTTGATGAGGATGGCCTGGACTTTGGGATCGGAAACCAGAATTCGGAAGGCCGCCGCCACTTTCTCCGCGCTGGCCCCCCCCCCGACGTCGAGGAAGTTGGCGGGCTCGCCGCCGTGGAGTTTGATGATGTCCATGGTGGACATCGCCAGGCCGGCGCCGTTCACCATGCACCCGATGTTGCCGTCAAGATGAATGTAACTGAGATCGAACTTGGAGGCTTCGACCTCCATGGGATCCTCCTCCAGCCGGTCGCGCATGTCCGCCACCTGCTTGTGCCGGAAGAGGGCGCTGTCGTCGAGATTCATTTTGGCATCGAGGGCCAGCCATTGTCCGCCTTTCGTGAGCACGAGTGGGTTGATTTCCAGGAGCGTGCAGTCCAGAGCAACATAGGCTTGGTAGAGGTTTCGCAAGAGCCTCGCGAAGCCGTCCAAGATCGGCCCTTTCAAGCCGAGCGCCAGTCCGGCCTTCCGTCCATGCGCGGGCAGGGCCCCGATGCTCGAATCGATCGCGATCTTGACGATTTTCTCCGGCGAATGCTTGGCGACTTCCTCGATCTCGACGCCGCCTTCCGTGCTGGCCATCACCGTCAGCCGATTGCGGCTCCGATCCAGCACGAGGCCGAGGTAGTATTCCTTCTGGATATCAAGTCCCTCCTCGACGAGGAGCATCCTCACGAGTTTGCCCTGCGGCCCGGTTTGATGAGTCACGATCTTCATTCCGATCATTTTCTGGGCGAGATCTCCGGCTTCATCCGCCGAACGCGCGAGCTTGATGCCCCCGGCCTTGCCGCGTCCTCCCGCGTGGACTTGGGCCTTCAAGACGACCGGTGAAGTGCCCAACTGCTCCACCGCCTTTCGAACTTCGTCCGGTGAGCGTGCGAGAATGTTTCTAGGGACAGGTACTTGAAAAGATTTCAGGAGTTCCTTCGCTTGGTATTCATGCAAGTTCATAGTGTGTAATCCTTGTCAGTATTGAAACCTGTTCAAAACCGCGCGCGTAGTGTGTCCACTTCCCCCTTCCGGGAATATGATCGCGGTCAACCTGGATGTTCTAGGCTCTATGTGAAAACCCCACCATTGCCTTGGGGAGCATCTCTTGGTAGCCGCACCCTTTACGGGTGCGTCTTCGGACGCAGGCTGAAGCCTGCGCCTACCGGTCCAACGCGTTTTCAAACAGAGCCTAGAACCCTTCGCTCGAGATGGCGGAAGGGGTGGGTTGAACCACGGCGGAGGAAAACGCCTGCATCAACACGGACACCATGCCGACGCGCAGGCCCGTGCCGAACCCCGCGATGTTGTCCATGAGCATCTTGAGGAAAAAGCCGCCCGAACGCAGATCGTTGAACACCGTGTGGCTCATGAGCGTTTTTCCGTCCATCGGATAGAAATCCCACGCACCCCATTCGCCGTCGATCGTATGGTCCCGCAGGCGATTGAGCGAAAAGGAAAGGCGGTTGCCGCCCGGCTGCCAAACGTAGTCGTAGGACTGCTCGAACGTGAGCGGGAAAATGATCTTGTACTTCATCTTGAATTCCATGGTGAAGGCGTTGGCATCGCCTTTGATCTTCCGGACGTCCTCCATCACTTTGAAGAACTTGGGATAGCGGCCGAAGTCGGTGACGACGGCCTTGCACCGTTCGGGTGGCGCGTCCACGAGCGCCAGCGAGGAGAAGAAACGGATCCCGTTTGAATCGGGATACCATGACAGCACGACTTTCTTGAATTGGCGGACGAGTCCTTCCAGCGCGGCGCTGTTTTCGATGGGTGGAGGGAGGGTGACTTTCTGCCAATCGAAGGACTTGGCCTCCGCAATCACCTTGATGCCTTCCACGCGTTCCTTCACGGATTCGGGGAAGAGCGTGCCGACCGAAACGAGCGTCGGCGTTTCCAACTCGGGAAACGTCTTGAACATGAGCTTCGCCAGCGCCCCGAATGAGGAGAGATTCGCGTATGAGGTGTAGGTCATCACCGTCCGGTTCTCATCGACTGGGAAGTAGATCTCCCGATAATTCACTTCCGTGAACGCCTGCTCGCCTTTCTTTGCCGGCAAGCCCCAAATCAGATGCTCATCCTTTTCGAGGTGCTGTTCGAGCGTCCACACGATGCCGAGTTCGATCGGCCCGGCCTTGATACCGGTCTTGTACTCGGAGTCCTGCGACCGTTGTTCGGGCCGTTTCTCCAGCACCTTCACGTGAATCACGTTCGGAACAAACTCGTGATAGTGGTCGTAGTCGGTGACCGTCGCCCAAACTTTTTCGAACGGGGCCTTGATCAGAAGGATGCCGGTGACGAACGTGGGCTTTCCCGGCTGCTCGTGAATGATGACGATCGTGGCTTTTTCGAGCAGCGGGACGAGCGCCTTCGGATCGAACGTCCCGCGGATCTCCGGGTAGACCCCTTCCGGCTCGTGGGCGAAAAGCGGCGCCGAAGGAAGGGCGAGGAATATGGCTGCGGCAACCAACGCCCGAAGGCAAAGTAACACCCTCCCGTTCAAAGTCATGATGGCCCTTGTCTACCAAACCCACTCGCGGCTTTCAACCTGAAAACTGCGTCCGCCCTTGCCTTCAGGGCTCAAACGTAGAGCCTCTAACGTAATGACGCGGGCTGAAGCCCCATGCCACGGAGGGTATGGGACCATGGTATGTCGCCGCACCACGGATGGTGCGGCATGTAACATGGCCCGCGGCTACCGGGAATGCGCATCCGTGGTAGGCGCAGGCTTTATGCCTGCGGAAGACGCTTACTGGTTCCCCATTGTGTTAGAGGCTCTTAGTCGCACGGAGCCGCAACGACCATTCCGTGTGCGGTTTTCCGCCGGGCCGGGTATCATCCTGCCGTACCATGAACCCTGCGAGGACTGATCGGTCGGGGGGCACGGGGAATCCGGTCTCCCCCAAGCCCCTGTGGACAAATTACGACCTGTGTTGATGTGATCTCCCTCGTCACTGCCCGAAAAGACTGCCGAGGTGATATTATCAGGCCACATTTTCCTCTGAATGAATGGATAGAAAGCATCATGTCCAAAGCTAAGCCGACGGCCGAAAAAGCCGGGGATGAAATGGCGGCGTTTCCGGGTCCACAGGACAGATTGTTTGAATTCGCGGCCAAAGGGACAGTCACTCCGTCGGAATTTTCCAGGAGACAGGCTTGGCACTTCTACGTAAACGGCTACAAAGACGCCGCTGATTTCCTAGTCACACATGCTGCAACAGAGGGAGACCCGCGTAAGATCGGGTACCCCATCTTATTCTTGTACCGCCAGCACCTCGAACTGGCACTCAAAGCCCTAATTCGCGATTGCGGCCGTATGGCTGGGAGGCGCGAGGCCTTTCCCAAAACACATCGAATCGATGACCTATGGCAGATTTGCTGTCGTTTACTCAACGAAATATCGTCAGGCACGTCCAACAACGATGAAATACAACAGACCACTCGGCTAATCGCTGAGTTCTCCAAGGTAGATCCAACGTCCGAGGCGTCTCGATATCCGGAAGATAAAGACGGTAATCCACCCGCGGTTGACGTGGAAGTTGTTCTGAGCACGGTGAAAGAATCTGTTGGAAAGCTGTCACTGCTTCTGGACTGCATAGGCACGCATGTCAACATACGTGAAGACGACGCTTTCTAACATCGGCTCGCAGCGGAACGGAACCGCAACGGCGACATTGCGCATGCCGTCGCGGTCCGCTGAAGCCGGGCGTCAGCCCGCACGAGGCGCGACCGGAAAACGAAAATGACTGCGTCGAGGATGGGTGACTGTGTTTGAACAAGCCTTCAAGAACATCGACGATGTCCTCTGGAAAGAGGCGGGGTGCACAACCGAGCTTGACTACACCGAGCAGACTTCCTGGCTGCTGTTCCTGAAATACCTCGACGGGCTGGAGCAGGACCTCGCCGATGAGGCCGCGCTTGAGAGGAAGAAGTACGGCTACATCCTCGACAAGCCGTACCGATGGGAAAGTTGGGCCGCGCCCAAAGGCAAGGACGGCAAGCTCGACCACAACAAGGCCCTGACCGGCGACGACCTTCGCGACTTCGTCAATCAGAAGCTCTTTCCCTACCTCCACGGCTTCAAGCAAAAGGCCAGCGGGCCGAACACGATCGAATACAAGATCGGGGAAATCTTCGGCGAGATCAAGAACAAGATCTCCAGCGGCTACAACATGCGGGAGATCATCGATCACATCGACGAACTGCGCTTCCGCTCACAGGCCGAGAAGCACGAACTCTCGCACCTCTACGAAGCCAAGATCAAGAACATGGGCAACGCCGGTCGCAACGGCGGCGAGTATTACACCCCGCGTCCGCTCATCCGCGCCATCGTGCAAGTGGTCAAGCCGAAGCTTGGCGAGCGCATCTACGACGGCGCGGTCGGCTCGGCGGGCTTCTTGTGCGAAGCGTACGAATACCTCAAAGAGGCCCATCCCAAGCGTACCACCTCGCAGGACCGCATCCTTCAGGAGCGCACCTTCCACGGGAAGGAAAAGAAGTCCCTCGCCTACGTTATCGCGATCATGAACATGATCCTGCACGGCATCGAAGCGCCCAACATCATCCACACCAACACGCTCACGGAAAACCTCGCCGACATTCAGGAGAAGGACCGCTACGACGTGGTGCTCGCCAATCCGCCCTTCGGCGGCAAGGAGCGCCAGGAGGTCCAGCAGAACTTCCCCATCCGCACCGGCGAGACCGCCTTCCTCTTCCTCCAGCACTTCATCAAGATCCTCAAGGCCGGCGGGCGCGCCGGCGTGGTCATCAAGAACACCTTCCTCTCCAACACCGATAACGCCTCCGTGAGCCTGCGCAAACTCCTGTTGGAAAGCTGCAACCTCCACACCGTCCTCGACTGTCCCGGGGGGACGTTCCAGGGCGCAGGCGTGAAGACCGTCGTTCTTTTCTTCGAGAAAGGCAGCAAGACCCGCAAGGTTTGGTTCTACCAACTCGACCCCGGCCGCAACCTGGGCAAGACCAACCCGCTGAATGACGACGACCTCGCCGAGTTCGTGAAGTTGCAGAAGACCCTCGCCGACTCTCCCAAGAGCTGGTCTGTTGACACCCATGCCCTGAGCGAAGTCGAAGGGTTTGATCTCTCCGTGAAGAACCCGAACGGCGGCGAGGAAATCGTGCATCGCAGCCCACAGAAAATCATGGACGAAATCGCAGCGCTGGACGCCGAGAGCGCAGAGGTGCTGTCGAAAATCAGGGGGATGCTTGAATGAAAAAAGACCTGGCCATTTTTGAGGGACACGGAATCCGCCGCCTTTACGACGAAAAGACCGAGACGTGGTGGTTCTCGGTCGTGGACATCATTCAGGTGCTGACCCAACAGCCGGACCATCAGGCGTCCAGAAAGTATTGGAAGGTTCTAAAAGGCCGCTTGGCTAAAGAGGGAAGTGAACTGGTAACAAACTGTTACCAATTGAAAATGGCAGCGGATGACGGGAAGCAGCGCCTCACCGACGTGGCCTCTGCCGAGACCCTCCTGCGTCTGGTGCAGAGCGTTCCCAGCCCCAAAGCCGAGCCCATCAAGCTCTGGCTCGCCAAGGTGGGCCATGAGCGAATGCAGGAGATGACTGACCCCGCACGGGCGCTCGACCGTGCCCGCGAGACGTGGCAGAAGCATGGCCGCAGCGAAAAGTGGATCCAGCAACGGATGACCGGGCAGGAAACCCGAAACAAACTCACCGACTACTGGGCCGGCCACGAGATCAAGAAGGGGGAAGAATACGCCATCCTGGCCAACATCATCCACCAAGAGTGGTCGGACGTCACGGTGCAGGATCACAAGGCTATCAAGGGCCTCGAATCCCAGAACCTGCGCGACCACATGAGCGAGGCCGAACTCATTTTTACCGCCCTCGCCGAACTTTCCACCCGTCAGATCGCCGAGACCGCCGACGCCACCGGCATGCCCGAAAACAAGGCCGCCGCAAGGACCGGCGGCAAGATTGCAAAACGCGCCCGCTTGGAACTCGAAGCCAAGACCGGCAAACGAGTTGTGACCGGCGAGAACTACCTGCCGCCGGGAAGCGTCAAACGAATCAAAGGCGCAAACGATGAATGAAACCGTCGCCATCGCAAAGCCTCGCGCTGGACGCGGAGAGAGCGAAGGTGCTGTCGAGAATTAGGGGGATGCTATGAGAAAAGATGGGAAGAATGAGAATAATGTGAGTGATGGAAAACATTCTGCCCATTTCTCCCATCCTTCCCATCACTCCGATGAGCCCGACCGGCTGCTCCCTCCGCGCGGCGACTACCAGACGCTGCTGTCGTTCCAGAAGGCCGAAGTGGTTTACGACCTCACATTCCGCTTTGCCCACAAGTATCTCTCCAGAGGCGACCGCACCATCGACCAGATGATCCAGTCCGCGCGGTCGGGAAAGAAAAACATTCTGGAGGGCAGCAAGGCCGCGCTCACTTCCAAGGAAACCGAGATCAAGCTCACCAACGTCGCCCGCGCCAGCCTGGAGGAATTGCTGGATGACTACAAAGACTACCTCCGCGCCCGCGACCTCAAGATTTGGGACAAGGATTCCAAGGAAGCCCAGTACGTCCGCAGTCTGGGCCGCAAAACGCCGCAGACCTACGAGGACTACCGTGAGTTCGTGGAGTCCCGCCCGCCCGAAGTCATCGCCAACATCGCCCTCTGCCTCATCCACCAGACTAATTACCTGATTGACCAACAGCTCCGCCGTTTGGAGAAAGACTTTCTCGAACAGGGCGGCCTGCGCGAGCGCATGACCCGTGCCCGCTTGCGGTATCGGAATAGGAATTCTGCGCCATACGAGTCCCAGGATGGGCATAGGCCGCCGCCCAGGAAACCCGGAGGCCGGCCATGACTCCCATCCGTCCCATCATTCCCATTTTGCCCCCAATCGCGGAGGTGCGGGGGAATATCAAGGCGCTGATATGAAGAAGGGGTGGGAAGTCAAAGAACTCGCAGCGGTGTCTGCCATTAACTACGGCTACACGGAAAGCGCAACTAGCGAGCCAGTCGGCCCTCGATTTCTCCGCATAACCGACATTCAAGACGACCGGGTCGATTGGGGAAGCGTGCCCTACTGCAAAATCGAATCAGCGGACCTTCCCAAATACCGCCTTGCCAGTGGAGACATAGTTTTTGCGCGAACAGGTGCAACGACAGGCAAAAGCTTCCTCGTGTCCCATCCGCCCAATGCGGTATTCGCATCATATTTGATTCGTTTACGGTTGTTCGACAAGAAACTGTTGCCCGAGTTCGTGTCGTTCTTCTTCCAAACCGACGGTTACTGGAAGTCGATTGAGGATGGTTCAGCCGGTAGCGCACAAGGCGGCTTCAACGCGACCAAGCTTGGCGCTCTCACCATCCCCGTCCCCCCGCTTCCCGAACAGCGGCGGATCGTCGGCATTCTCGACGAAGCGTTTGAGGGCATCGCCACCGCCAAGGCCAATACCGAAAAGAACCTCGAAAACGCCCGCGCCCTATTCGAAAGCCACCTTCAATCCGTCTTCACCCGGCGCGGCAAGGGGTGGATTGATGCGAAGTTGGGTGATGTCTGCCACAAAATCACAGACGGCACTCGGAGCTTACCCCCATCGTTTGGACAGATTTCAGCCAAAGTTAAGCTATAGGAATTCTTTGTCAAGTTCTTGATTTCTTGGTCCCCCGCCTTCCTGGG
>JACPAV010000015.1 GCA_016180645.1 Nitrospirota bacterium
TCAGACCCTCCCGACAAGAGGGAGCATCTGAAGATGCTCCCCTACGAATCGCTTGAGCGGTGTCTGAAGATACCTTCCCATCCGAGCGAGATTCTGAGCATGGAAAAATGGCAAAAGTCGAGCTAAGAGGGAAGTGAACATTTCGGCCGCCGTGTGCCATAATGACAGGCGCCATGGAGCGGAAAACGATTTGGAGAAAATCAGGGCCTGACTGGGAATCATACATTACGGCTTGGAGAGAACGGTTCCGGAGGCGGGCCATCGAAAACGAGAAACATCGGAAAGCCACACTGGGCTCGGCGCGGGCCATCGCAAGACATCTCGCCCGCCATCGGGCGGTCAAATAGGCCCGAAGGCAGTGGCCCGATGACGATTCGCTTCCAAGAATGGATGCGTCAGCCTCATGCTGACGTCAACCGTCACATCATCGGTATCGGTCATGAATCTGCCCCCTGAAGGCCGTTTCTCACCCCGGAAAGACCGGAGTTTAGGGCGACTCTGGACATGGAGGAACCCAGTACCATGTTGCTCAAGTTCTTGAGCAGTTCTTTCATCAGTTGGTGCACGGCAACATGGTACATACGCCCCGCCTCCATTCAGAATTTCGGGATGAGAGCGGGTCTACCGTACCGCGCATTCGCGGGTATCCGCTCAAAGACTTTCTCAACGCGGTACTAGGGTGAACATCCCAGGGAAGCAAGTGACGGCGCTTCATCTGAAGGGAGGCAATGACTTCGATGACATGAGGGTAGACATAGCCGGGAGTCACCGCCGTCTGGATCACTTGGCTCTCGAACCCAAGAGCATCAAGAGGTCGAGACTCCGAAATATCATCCGGCTTCGCCTCACACGAATATTGATGCGGCTTCGGATCTACGAGCTCCTGGTCGTGAGCGGGATCGTCCATAGGTGGTTTGACGATTTTTCGCGCTATTGGTCGAACGTGCTGCACGGGAGGCCCTTCTGGAGCGTTCTCGATTTTTTCCTGCTGCTTCACGACTATAGAAAACGTCAACAACATGTCGCGCCTCTCGAATGGGGTGATCCTGCGCGACACCTCGCGAACTGGCAACACCCCAGTCAGATCTACGCCACGCTGCACGGCGTAAGGCACTTGGCACTGCATCCGGTAGAGTGCCTGGAGCTTTGGCACAGGGTAGCCCCGGGCACACGCATTCTGGAATATGGTTGCTCGTTCGCGCCCTTCTACTCCTGCTATATTGAATTCTTCTCTCATTTGGATTGCCATTGGGTCCTCGCCGATATTCCAGGGTTTCCATTTCACTATGCAAAATATCTCTACAGAAATGATGCTCAGGTCGATTTCATTACGATTAACGAAGGCGATTTTCAAAATCCGTTGGGGGGGGGTGATTTTGACGTCATCATTCTGACAACGGTCCTCGAGCATTTGGACAATCCCCTCTTCGTCTCAAGATACTTGCTGAAGAAATTGAAACCGGGGGGATTGTTCATTTTCGACTATATCAAGTCGGATGGGATTGGGCTCGATCATCCCAAGGCTCTCGAGCTTAGAGAGGATTGTCTGAACGCAATTCTTGAGGAGACACGAATTGTTTTCGGAAGGATCGACGATATCAACAAGAGTGTGGGCTTATGCATTGCTGAGAAGAACAAACACTGACACGACGTGGGTCGCTCTTGTCGGAGAACTTCGCGGCCGGGGTTGGGACGGACATCGCCGGAAGTGATATGCTCTGGAGCATGGTCGAGTTGCAAGCGCGAGGGATCATGCCATATCTCCGCATGGGGGTGATGAAACGCACGACATCGAATACACCTTGGAAGGTTTCGCTCACGAGCCGCGAACGGCAGGACTGAAAGTCCAGCACCGCGAAATCCAATGGGGTGAAACTTGGGTACAAGCGCAATGAGCGAACGGGGTTTGAGCGCAACGGCGACCCCTGCGGAGCCAACGGACAGAGCAGGGAAAGCTCGGATAGAAAGCTCGATTTGGCCGGACCTCTGGCCGGTTTGTATTTTGCTGATCGCCTATTCACTCGTGCTCGCAATAATCACTGGGAATATTGGATTTTTCGGAGATGACTGGTCTGACCTCGGTAGGATTTACCGCCACGACTTTCTTGATGCTTTTGCAAAACAGATGTCCGCATCGCCCCGCCCTGTATACAGCCTTTATATCATCCTGATGTTCAGAACTTTTGGGTTCGACAGCGTCGCGTTCCACTTTGGATCGTTGATCCTCCTAGGCGCCGGAAGCGTGCTCATGGGTTGGGCATTGTTGAATGCCTTTCCATCGAGACGTTCTTTCGCGCGGGCAAGCGTTCTATTCGCTTTTTTGCTTCCCACAATTTCCACGATCACTTACACCAAGCACACCGACCCCGGCCGCCTGTGCAATGTCTTCTTTTGGCTCTCCGTCGTCGGCTTTCAAAAATGGGCGTTGGGCCGTAGGACAGCCGGCGGTCTCATCTTTCCTGTCGTGGCCTATGTTCTTTGCAATCTTGCCTACGAATCGGCCAGCCTGCTTATCGTCGCTGTCCCCTTGTTGGTCTACCCCGTGCTGGTCAGGGGCATCAAGAAAGACCAAGGGAGCTGGAATACGTCTTTCAAATCAGGCAGGGACGCTCTGGGTTGGGGAACCGTTGGTTGTTTCGCCCTGGGTGTGATCTTGTGGATATCAACTCCTACGCTGGCCACCGAGATCACAGAGTATGTGTATTACAGCGACTCCGGCATCTGGAAATCCATGTTCGATGGACTAGGCACCTGGCCTATTGAACAGTATCAGTGGAAGGGAGAGAAGGTCCTTCGCAATCTAGTCGGCCTCGGCATCTTCCTGCTCATTTTCATCTTCACCATGCAGTGGGCGCGCAGGCTACCGCGAGATTCCGCGCATCACTCCTTGTTGCGGTTGATGTCATCCGGCACCTTGGCATTCGTTCTTCTTCTACTGGCGCGGCTTGTCGGTTTTGGTGGCGGTCATCCTAGCATCAACGGGACTCTGCGCACGGTTGTCCGTTTCTACACAGACCTATCCGCGCCGGCATACTTTCTTGCAGCGCCTTTCCTGGATATCCATAAGGGCGATGTCTGGGCGTATACGTTAGGCATTGGAATGTTCGCGCTGAGCTGGATCTTGATGATGGACAAGAGGCGCGGTCATTCAACAGGAGGAAATTACGAAGGGGTCTCGTATGTTCTCCTCATCGGCATCCTCATTTATGTTTTGGGCATGCTGCCCTTCGCGATGGCGAGCTACGGTATCGGGCAAAACTTCTATCTGTCAGGGCGCATATTCACAACTTCCAGTTATGGCCTTGCCATAGTCTTGGGTCTTGGGTCTTGGGCCTTGGGGCAGAAGATCAAGCACCCCCTCACCCATGTGGCCGCTGCGGTTGTTCTGGGCTGTTTCTCGTGCTTTCAGGTGGGGCTGCGGCGAGACTGGCAGGAGGCAACCCGGAAGAACTGTGAGATATGGACCTCTTTCCTGAGCAGCGTTCCGAACATTGCACCGGGAACGACATTGCTTTTCCTTGACCTGGAACATTCGATCGGCAACCGTGCGGTTGTTTTCAGCGGGGCGGGCGCGGTGGTTGATTTTGTCCGCCTCCTCTATGGTCAAACCAACGTCAATGGCTTATTTCTTTATCCTCATCAAGTTGCTCCTCCGGGAACGAAGGAAAGCAGGATGCTAGTATCGCCAAGAGGCATTTTTCATCCAGGATGGGAGTCCCATCCCAGTCCGATTCTTCTCGATAGGCTTTTGATTGCAGAAAGGCGGGGTTCAAGGCTTGTCGTACTCGACCAACTCTCGGCTGAGGAGCGGAAGGCCGATCTCCGTTGGGAAGGCGTCTCTAGTCTTCATTCGAACATGGATCTAATCAGACCTTCGCCTCAACCCGGCGCGGAGAGGCTGCGGGAACTGGGATTCTCCTGCCCTCAGGGGTCCATCTCATGAAATCTTTACGACGAACCGAGCTTGGACGCGCTGCGCGTGAACGGGCGGTCGAAAAGTTCAATCTGTAAGAAGTGGGCGGATGCCCATCGACGGATCTTCCAAGGCCTACCCACTCCGTGTGATCTCCTCCGAGGGATCGTGTAACATTCCCAGATGGGCAACCGCTACAAAGACTGGATGAGGCAGGCCGAAGCGGATCTGGGCCACGCGCGGCATTCTTTGAAGGATGGAGATTTCGAGTGGAGCTGCTTCGCCGCACATCAGGCAGCGGAAAAGGCCCTGAAGGCGCTGTTTTGTATACTGGGAGGCGAGGCGTGGGGCCACACGCTCAAGGATCTGGTTGAACACTTGCCGACGAAGGTGAAGACGCCGTCTACCGTCGTGAAGGCGGCGAAACACCTCGACCGGCACTACATCCCGGCGCGTTATCCCAACGGATACGAGTCCGGCGCCCCCGTGGATTATTACGAAAAGGAGGATGCCCAAGGTGCAATCCAAGAGGCGGAAATCGTCCTTGAATTCTGTCGTCGTCAAGTGGGCTGACCGAGCGGGAGTTGAGCGGGCCGTCCTCGAGTACGCGGCTCGGATTCGACAATCGCATCCGGAGGTCACTCGCATCGTCTGGTTCGGCTCATGGGTAAATGGAATTCCCATGCCCCACAGCGATGTGGACCTCTGCATCATCCTCCGCGATTCGAACAAGTCTTTTCGGGACAGGATTCCGGACTATCTGGGCGGCCGCTTCCCCGGAGGAATGGACCTATTCCCTTACACCGAAGCGGAATTCAGGAAGTTGGAGGCCGGCAGTCCCTCCTTCTACGCCGCCATCCGGTCCGGAAGGGAACTCTGATACTCCAGGACGATCCGGTTGCACATTCTTCGAAATCTCATCCATCGACTGATCCACGCGCTTCCGGCCGCATGGGCGGAACGGATGGCCGTCCGGCTGCTGCGGCGCCTGACTGAAGAAAGGGAGCCTCCGGCCGTCCTTCGCTCCTTGTTCCGGGTGAACCTCGCGTTGGACCGCCTTCAGGACCTGGCCGCGATCGAATATGGGTCGGGCATCCATCCCAAGCACCGGCTCATGAGATACCACGACTTCTTTATTCAGCGAATCAGGGAGGACGATCGCATTCTGGACATCGGGTGCGGCGATGGGACCGTGGACTTCGACATCGTGCAGAAGACCGGGGCGCGCGTGGTCGGACTGGACTCGAATCCGGACAACGTGAGCAAGGCGACGGCGCGATATCAACATGAGCGGCTGGAATTTCGACTCGGAGAAGCGAAGGGCGATCTTCCCGACGGTCCCTTCACGGCGGTTATTCTTTCCAACGTGCTCGAGCACCTTGCCGAGAGGGTGGATTTCCTCAAGCGGCTCTCGGACACGGTCCACCCCAATCGTATTCTGATCCGCGTCCCCTTGTTCGAGCGAGATTGGAGAGTGCCCCTCCGGATGGAACTTCAGCTTGATTGGCGGATGGACGAGACGCACGAGACGGAATACACTCCTGAATCCTTTGTGAAAGAAATCGAGGCGGCGGGGTTGAAGATCGCGCACCACGAAATCCGCTGGGGTGAAATTTGGGCGGAGGTCGAACGACCGGCGCCCGTCCGGGAATGAACAGCACTGTCCAAAAGACCGGACTGGTAGCGGGGATCACCGCCCTGTTCACAATTCCGATCGCATACGCGTCGTATCATCTCTGGGTCCGTAGCGGCCAATTCCTCTTCCATGATCACCTGACCGGGCTTTCCATCGCCCGATCATGGATGGAGGGGAAGGGATTTTTCCTCTCGACGGCCTACTACGAGCCGATCCCACCGCTCTTTCTGGCGGTTTTCCTCCGTTTTTCCGATCTTCAACTCGCCGGCACGGTGCTCCCGTATGTCTTCCTCCATGTATTGACCACCGCGGCGGCGTATTTCCTTGCCCGGCGGTTCTTGGCTCCAACGCCGAGTACGTGGGTCGGTTTTCTGGTCGGTTTCGATCCCGTTCTCACGGCCATTTCCGGCCGAATGTATGCCGAGAATTCATCCGTGCTTCTGACCACGGCGACTTTGTTGGTGCTCGCAAAGACTTACCCTGTGGTGCGGATTCGGCATACCTGTCTGCTGGGAGTCTTGTTCGCGATATGCCTGCTCGCGCGAGTCCAGTCCCTGGCCGTCACCTTCGGGTTGCTTCTCGCTCTGGTCCTGTTTCCCTGGAGGCGCCTTCCCATTGTGCGACGGTGCACCTTGACCGCCCTATTTCTTCTTAGCTGGGGGCTGGCCCTTCTGCCGCTGGCCTACTGGAACCACAGAACAACCGGTGAAGCCCGCATCACTCCTACCAGGACCATGCACACGCTCTGCGGAGGAGCGCTGGCGACACGCTATTCCGCGCAGGAACTTGTTGTCGCCGCCATTTCCCGATTCTCCACCGGTTTGGTGCGGAGAATGCTGGAAGCCGACCGACCGCTCCTGACGCAAGATGCGTATTGTGGGGAGCGATGGGGCCGCTTGCTGGCCGAGGCGAACGGGAACGAGAGCGTTGCGGATCGCGCCATGGGGAAGGAGGTTATCGGGTTGATTCGGGAGGCTCCATTGAAGTACATGCTTTGGATCGCCCTCTCCCCCATACCGTTCCTTGCTTTCGAGCACGAGGCCATCAACTACCTACGGCCGG
Source organism: Nitrospirota bacterium (assembly GCA_016180645.1). Classification (NCBI taxonomy): domain Bacteria; kingdom Pseudomonadati; phylum Nitrospirota; species Nitrospirota bacterium. The sequence goes on from JACPAV010000015.1 coordinate 6,612, forward strand.
GTTTGGACCGATACCTCCCTGTTAGGGTCATCGACGCCCTAAGCCTGGGACTGTGGCTGTACTCGATTTCAATCGTGGCCTTCGCACTGATCGGGACATGGATTCTCGTCAAACGGAGGAACCCCACAGGCATGATTCTGGCGCTGGTGACGTGGGTGTATCTGGCTGTCCACGCCCCCTCCACCGGCCAATACCGGTTCGCCGCAACCGTGATCCCTGCTCTCATTGTGCTGGCCGTGATAGGGGCCTCCGGGAAGCTGACCGTCGCGGAGGCCGGTCGTTGAAGAGCCGTTTGGTCGCCCTGCTCGATGACGTCGACGCCGCGCTCTCCGGAGCCTACCTTCGTGCCTTCGGGGAGCGGGCGGCCCTGCTGACGTTCCTGTTCCACGGAATCTTTCGCAATGAAAAAGAGATGAAAGAGAACCTCGTGGATCCCCAGCAAGGCACTACCCTGGAACATTTTCGGGATTTCATCGACTATTTTCTCAGCAGGGGATACAGCTTCGTGGGAGAAAAGAATTTGGCCGAAGCGCCACTGCCATCCGGAAAGCTCGCGCTGATCACGCTGGACGACGGATACTTCAGCAGCCGCCACGCGCAGGACCCCATGAATGAATTCAAAGTCCCGGCTATTTTCTACCTGGCCACGGGGTTCGTCGAGGAAAACCGCTGCTTCTGGTGGGATGTCGTCTACCGCGAGCGGATTCGAAGAGGATCGTCCCTTTCGACCATCAGACAAGAACAGGCCCAGCTCAAGGAGTCCTCTCCGGAGAAGATCAGGATTTATTTATCGGAGCAATTCGGGGAAAAAGCGTCCCATCCGATCGGCGAAATCGACCGTCCTCTTACCCCCCGAGAAGTACGCTCCATGGCCGACGACCCTCTCGTGGCCTTCGGGAACCACACGCGTGACCACGCCATCCTCACCCGGTTGCTTTCCGACCAGGCTGAGCACCAGATCCGGATCGCGCAGGAGCAAATCGAGCAGTGGACCGGAAGAGCACCCCAATCCGTTTCATACCCCAACGGCGACTACTCGCAAGAACACATCGCCCTCGCCCGAAAATTGGGCTTCCGGTTTGGGCTGACCGTGGAGCCGAGAAAGAACTACCTTCCGCTGGACGAAAGCAACCATAATCGGATGAAGCTGGGCCGGTTCTACTTTTTCGGCGGGCAACGGATGCGCGCGTCTTGGGATCTCATGCGCTCCGAATTCAGGCTGCGAACCTTCCTGCGAAAGGCCAAGGACCGACTTGGGTAGCCGACTCTGCATTGTCTGCCTCATCCGGTGGGGGACGCCCCTCATCTTTTTCGCCAACCGGCTGCACAGAGCACATGGACTTTCTCTCGTGGTGGTGGAATCCCCGCCGCCACCTGATACATCCGTGGCAAGACGGCTAGCCGCACTCGGACGGCGGGTCCGAGATGAAGGTCCGGCTGCCGCGATAAGAATCCTCCGGTCGAAGTGGTCCCACCACCAGATTGAAAAACAGCATGACCAGGACTACCATCGCTACTTCGGCATCCTCGGCCGGCAGCTCAACCCCGGCATTCCCCTGTTAAGGACCGAAGACATCAATTCACCGGAAGTGCGCGATCGCTTGAAAAAGATCCGTCCGTCGCTGCTCGTCGATCACGGCACATCCATCGTCAAACCTCACATCCTGCGCACGGCCCGATTGGCGCTTAACGTCCACTGGGGACTCTCGCCCTACTACCGAGGAACGCATTGCACGGAGTGGGCGGTATTGAACGGCGATCTTCACAATATCGGCGTCACGATCCATCGATTGGCCGACACAGTCGACGGGGGTGACATTGTCGCGCAGGAGAGAGCCTTTGTCCGGCTGACCGATACGGCCCACTCGATCGACATGCAACTGACACGCAAGGGATCCAAGATCATGTCAAAGGCGATCGATGCGATGCAAAAAGGCCGCACGCTGCATTTTGTGAAGCAGGACCTCACCCGGGGGCGGCTCTACCTCAACAGGGAGTGGACTCCACGTCATGAGGATCGGGTACGTGCTTTGGAACGCAACGGAGGAATCGGCCGCATGCTTCGGATTCCGATGACGGGTCGAAAGCTCCCGATTGTTTCATTTCGGTCTCTTCCCCGATGACCATGCCCCTCGTCACCGTGCTCATGGGCGTCCACAACGGGGAGAAATTCCTGGTTGAATCCATCGAAAGCCTGTTCCGGCAAACCTTATCCGACTTCGAGATCGTCATTGTGGATGACGGGTCGACGGATTCCACACCCCGCCTCCTGGAAACGCTGGCGCGGCAGGATGATCGTGTGAAACTTTTGCAAAACAGCCGCAAGATGGGTTTGGCCGCGTCGCTCAATAAGGGACTGTCCGTCGCGCGGGGCGAATTCGTAGCCCGGCAGGATGTCGACGATCTCTCCCTCCCCGAGAGAATCGGCGTCCAGGTGTCCTATTTGAAAAGTCACCCCGAGATCGGAGTGGCAGGATGCGACCACTACTTGATCGATGAAACGGGCGCCATTCTCGAATTGGTCCGGCCATTCAGGACCGACACGGAAATCCGCTGGGGAATGTTGTTTGCCAATACGATGAGCCATCCAACGGTCATGTACAGGCGACACTTGGCGCCGGTCGGGGCGCCCTTCTACAACGAAGCCGTCCGATACTGCGATGATTATGAGCTCTGGTTCCGCCTGCTCCGAAAAACAAGATTCGCCAACGTTTCCGTTCCACTCTGCCTCTGCCGGGTGCATTGCGGCCAACTCTCGGAATTTCATGCCCGGGGGGGGGGGAGGAATCTCGAAGCCGCAGGAGTGGCCCTGGCCGCCTGGCAGGAACTCGTCCCCGGGTCGAACGTCACCCGGGAAGACCTCTCGACGATCAGGCGATGGCATGGACACCTGCCCCGCAGGCTTGCCCCCCGTGACCGCCCCCGGGCGGAGATCATGCTCCGGGCGTTCGAGAGTTTCCTCCACCGTGAAACCGTTGATCCCGACGCGGCCGCGGGAATCAGAGAGAAATGGATTACGCCCCTTGTTGGCCTCATGTGCCGCGGGGAGACCCTGCCGCATCCATCGAATGGGTTGCCGTGTCAGGAGGATCCCTGGTCTCGCACTCTCAGGGTTCGCCGACTCCGTCAAATGGCACGGGACCGACTTGGGCGCGTCAAGCGACATGTCCTCGGGCGGCTGGGGGCGGGGACTCCGTCACGGCCCATTCTCGGCTACCGCGCGGCCTGCGCAGGCTCGCCGGGCCGGAGGGCACTGATGACGTTTCTGACGGAGCCTTTTCGGCAAAGCCCGGAGCAGGTTCGCGCCTCCAGCCACACTTTCACCGTTCAGGCCCTTGAAATCGCGCGGGCGTTTAACCGGCTGGGTTACAGTGTGGACGTGGCCGACTGGCTGGATGGGACTTTCGTCCCTCAAGTCCCATACGACGCCTACTTCGGCATGCACGTCAATTTTGAGCGCATGCTGCCATACCTCCCGCCTCGATGCGTCAAGATCTATTACGGCACGGGGGAGTACTGGGCCGATGAAAAAGCAGCCATTCAGGAGCGTGCCCGTGGCTTGATGTCCAGACGGGGAATATTGATTCCCCATCGGATACCGCTCGATTTTAACACCTGGGTGGAGCAAGCCGATGCGGTCGTGGTCCTCGGAAATGAAACGACCTCTTCGGGCTACCGATCGCACCACCCCCACGTACACCTACTCGACAACAATACGATTGTGGAGAGAGAATCCAGTCTCTCGGAGAAGAACTTTCACGCGGCCCGAAAACATTTCCTCATGCTCTGCGGCAATGGCCTTCTGAGGCGCGGGGTTGATCTCGCCCTTGAAGCATTTGCGGCCCAACCCGAACACCATCTGTGGGTGTGCGGCATGTTTCAAGTCGATCACGATATCCCGTTTGTCAAGGCATTCAGAAGGGAACTTTTCCACACGCCCAACATCCATCCGGTTGGATGGGTGGACATACATTCTGAAACATTCTTGGAACTGACCCGCCGTTGCGCGTTCGTTCTCTATCCTACCGCCACCGAAGGAATTTCCGGCGCGGTGCTTTCGGCCATGGGGAAGGGGCTTATTCCCATTGTCAGCCCCAAGACGGGCGTGGATGTGAATCCCTTCGGAATCGTGATGAACGAATGCAGCGTGGCGGAGATCGAAGAACAAGTGCGGACCCTGGCGGGCACCGATCCCGAACGACTTCGTGACCGCGCCCGTGAGGCGCATGAAAGGGCGCACACCCGCTACTCTTTGGCCTCGTTCAGGAAGAACATTGAATCGATCTTGAAAACCATACTCGCGCGCCATGGGCAAACGACCGGATAGGTCTCTACGCATCCTCTCGTTAAGCCCGGAAGATGGCCGGGGGGGGGCGGAGCAGATAGCCCTCCTGCTCCACAGGGCGTACAAGGCTGAGGGCTATGATGCCCGGCTTGCCGTAGGGCGCAAAACCTCCTCCGCGGAAGATACTCTCGCCCTGCCCCACGATCCATATCGCACGCCGTGGGCGCGATTTCTGCTCCACGCAGCCGCGCGAATGAGGCGCGTCAACGGGGCTGGGGGATTCCCACGCCGCGCCGTAAAGGCGATGGCGGAACCGATCCGGACCGCGCGTATGCTCCTGGGACATGAAGATTTCCAGTATCCGGCATCGGGCGGCCTGCTTGATCTTTTTCCCGACAGGCCCTCCATCCTTCACGCGCACAATTTACACGGCAGCTACTTCGACCTGAGGGCGCTTCCCTTACTCTCGTCACGCATCCCCACTGTGGTCACGCTCCACGACGCCTGGCTCCTAAGCGGACATTGCGCCCACTCGTTCGACTGTGAACGATGGAAGACGGGTTGCGGGAAATGTCCGGACCTCAACATCTATCCCTCCATCCGCCGCGATGCCACGGCCTACAACTGGCGGCGCAAGAGCAGGCTATTCGAGACATGTCGATTGTTCGTTGCAACCCCCTGCCGGTGGCTGATGGATAAAGTTGAACATTCCATGCTTCAGCAGGCGGTTGCCGAAAAACTCGTCATCCCGAATGGGATCGATCTGGACGTCTTCCGTCCGGGAGACAAACAGCAGGCCAGACACGTGCTGGGACTGAGCCGGGACGCCGTCATCGTGCTCTACACGGGGCGCGGAATCCGCGACAGCGTTTGGAGGGACTATGCGATGCTGGTCGAATCGCTTCGAGCCTTCTCCGGCAGGCACGAAAAAGATGTCCTGTTTCTTGCCGTCGGCGAAGAACGTCCCGATGAGTCGGTGGGACGCATACGGATGCGATTCCCGCCCTTTGAACCCGACCCGGTGAAGCTGGTCCACTACTATCGGGCGGCGGATGTCTACGTGCAACCGAGTCGGGCCGACACCTTCCCGACCTCCGTGCTTGAGGCGTTGGCTTGCGGCACCCCGGTCATCGCAACGGCCGTGGGTGGAATCCCCGAACAGGTCAGATCGCTAGGGGTCGGATCGAACCCATCGAATCTGAAACTGAACACCCAGAACTCCGCCACCGGCATTTTGACGGAAAAGAACGATGCGGAAGCGTTCGCCGGTGCGATGAACACATTGGTTGGGAACCGGGAGCTGCGCCTGGCACTCTCGGAGAACGCCCACCGGGATGCGGCCGATCGATTCGACATCCGAAAACAGGCCGGGGCCTACGTAACATGGTTCAGAGAAATTCTCTCTTCGCCACACGCCGGGCATGAATAAGCCCGATAGCAAATTCACCGGGGTGGTGGCCCTTGCGGGCGGGCTCCTTCTTTATGCGCCGGTCATGGGCTATCTTGCCGCCGGCAACTACGCCGGTGAGGAGGCCAAGGATCTCATCTTCGTCCGGGGCGTCCTGCTGGGGAAAGGAATCTATCGGGAGATGGACTGGATGTACGGACCCCTCTACCCGCACCTCATGGCATTTTTCTTCAAGGTGACGGGGCTCCCTCTCGAGGTTCTGACACTTCGGTACCTGGCGGTCGCCTCGGGGTGCATCGGTTTCATCGGGGCGTACCTCATCGCGAGGCGTTTCCTGCGGCCCGCCTGGAGCAGCCTTGCCGCCTTCATGAGTTGCACGGTCTTCCTTCCTCCCAGCTACACCTACAATCATCATTGGGCCGCGGCGGCCGCGCTGCTCGGTCTGGGGGTTCTTATGGGTCAGATGGAATTCCCCCGGCGCTCCCGAGTGGTTCTTCTTGCCCTGACCACCTGCGCAGCGCTCCTGTCCAAGCCGCTCCCCATCGGGGTAGCCCTGATGGGCGTCATCCTCGTTGTTCTCCTCCGGCTGGGAATTCGGGGGAAGGGCGCGCATCGACTACGGGCGCCGGCCGAGTTCACCCTGGTCGTTCTGGCCCTGACGGGCGCCGTCTACTCACTCTTCTTCGCGCGCGAGGGTTTCCACAGGGTTCTCGAAAGAATGTATCCGGTCACGGTCGAAGGTGAGAACCTTTCCTTCCACCTCGTCACGCCATTCCTGCATCCGGAGCGAATCCTGCAAGCCTGGGGTTGGATTCTGGAAGGACCCTGGTCCGGAGCGGGGAGTCTGGTGGCCTTCGACCATGTATCCTACACCCTCGATTTTCTTGCGGTTCTCGCGGGGGCAGGGGCCGCTTTACAGCTCCACCGTGAAGGACGCCGCGGACCCTCACGGTTCATGGCCGTGCTTGCCCTGGCGGCCTACGCCATCGATTCAGAGGTGATCGCTTTTGGAAGGGAACTGCTTTTCAGCGGGGTGCGCGCTCCCGCCATTCTTCTCCTTGTCGTCCTCGCTTTTCGCTTCGCGGGCGTGGGATACTCTGATTCAAGAGAGCGGCATGGGCGACGGTGGGGGCGGATTGGGGTTTCGGCCGCGCTGGTCGGAATCACGCAACTACGGTGGGTTCTTCTGCGCGCCATCCCCATGTTTGCCGCTCTCGTCGCGCCCCACACGGCCGGACCGTTGCCGAGCCGATTCTCCGCCGAAATCGACATACCGGGGTTTCGCGGTATTCGCGTCATGCCGGAAACGAAAGCGCACTTCGACGCCGTGGCACTGGAGGTCGAACGGCGCCTTACGGCGGGAAGAACCGCCGCTTCGTGGGGTGTGCCGGGCCTGGTCACTTTCTTGATTGGAGACAGAAATATCCTCTGGCTGGGAGTGAACAACCCTTCGCCGGGAGTGCTGCCGGGTCTCGAATCCGGGGCGCGGCCCGACGATGTCTTTCTCCAGGAAATCCTGCCTTTGTCGACTCCCGGAGGGTGCGGTCACGACCTCTGGCCGCGACGTTCGGAGCTGGGATACAGGATGGTTGACGAGCAGTGTGGGAAGGTGTCGCGCACTTACTTCAGTCTTTTTGCGGCCTACGAACGGGCCGCGCCCTGAGCCGAGCCTTCGGGCTCCCCCTTGGTTCGTGACGCAAAGTCGTCGCGGCCTGACTTTCGAATCGATCCTGCGAACCAACATGCAGCATAGGCCGCGAGCGCAATCCAAAGAACGTGGATCGGCACTCGGGTCCGGTCCAGGGACGTGAAAGCTACCATGGGAGCGGCGTAGCCCAGGAACATGAGGAGAAGCCAAAGCGGCGATCTCCCTGATGCCGGATCGCGAAGAAGAATTCCGTAACCGACCGCGGCCAGAATGAGCAGGGCCAAAAGGGGAATCGTGTAGGAGATGTTTTCGAGCGGACTCTGGATCATTGCGCCGTCCCGTTTCACGTCGAAGATTTTCGCTATTTTCATGGCCACCGCTTCAGCCAGGAGACCCGGGTAGTTACGGACGAAGCGAGAGACTCTCATCTTGTGGAATTCATTGCCGGCCAACGGCCCCGTACGCTCTTCGGGAGGTATGTCGTCCGACATGGCCGATTCTGTCGTCCATCGCTCCGGCCCGTACCCGATAAGGGCGTCCCTCACCAAGCGATGGTAGTTGCTATCCAGGTTTTCCCACATGCTCCCGCTCCAAGGGAGGGAGGTTCTCGCGATGACGGTGTTGTGAACGAGCAGGAGTAGAATCGGAAAGATGACGGTCGCTATCCTGTGTCGCCATGAAACCTTTCGGGCCAGAGCTACGAATGCTCCGGCAAGGTAGTAGTCGGGCCGGGTTAAGAGGAGAAGCCATCCGGCAACGCTGGAGGCGGCCGACCATCGCCACGGCCGCTCCACCACCCCCAGCACGGTGATCAGGTGAACGAGGACGAGGATGACCGGAATCAACGTGTGCCACCACGTCGCGGAAAGCATGAGAAGCGGGGGCAGGAAGACGGCCATCCAAGCGGCAAGAGCCGGGGCACCCCGGGCCGACGGTGGAAGGAGCCGTTGAGCCAGGAGAAGGATCAGCAGCGGTATCATCGCACCCACAACGCACAGCAGAATCCTGTAACGCTTCTCGCTCAGGCCCGAAATCCGGAACAGGGTTGCATTTGCGTATTGATTTCCAAAACCGTGGGCGGTGGTGTGATGCGGAATCCAATCTGGAACGACACCCTCATCCAAGTGGATATAGTAGTTCCTCGGGTTGGAGGTCAACGTTCCAGAAAGCGCCGAGACGCCGATCCGAAGAGCGAACCCCACCAGGAAGAGCGCGCACAGTTGAACGGCCTGCCTTTTCATTGTCGGGCGAGAGTCGGTGGTGCCATAGCGCCAATCTATATCAGGAAACCGGGAGGGCAGGCCAGTTCTGTTTCGCTGACTCCACAGGGGGTCGGCTCAGAATTTCGGTGGTGAGACGGCGCGCCGCTTGGATTCGAAGTCGCTCAGAAGTCCTCTGAGGCGGCGAGCCGCAAATGGGAAGCGCCATTCGATGATCGTCTTGAGCCGGTTCAAGTAGTCCTGCGCGTCCTCCCACTTGCCTCTGCGGATGAGTTCCTCAGACACTTCGGCGTAGAGATCCAGCTGATAGGGCGAACGGGTGAGACTGTGCTCGATCATCTGCATGTACTGGGCGAGATCGTTCGACTGTTTTGCGAGTGCCGCGCGTGCGTTGGCTACAAAGAGGCTCGTGGGGAAGAATCCGTGGGCCTTGGTGAGGGCCTTCCTGGCAGTGACCGAATCCCCCACGGCCGCTGCGGCGACGCCCTGGAAGAGGCTCGTCGCGAAACATTCGAAGGATGTATCCAACTCCTTCAACGTCTCCGCAGCGGGAGCGTGGCGGCCGCTGAAATGATCGTCCATGGCGGAGGCAAAGGCGGTTTCATAGAGGACGGGATCGCAGCGGACAGGTGGGGAGGCCAGGACTTCCAAGTAGAGTTCGGAGTGCTTCTGAACGGCCTCCGCGATTCCGAATCGCTCGGTCGCACGTTCTCGCGCCTGGCGCCGCATCTTCTGGAAACGGTCCGGATCTGATCGGCGCATCTCAAGAGCCGCATCGACGCATCGGACGGCCTCGTCGAGCGAGTCTTGACGGAGGAAGAAACCGTTCTTGCCCTCTTCGATGATTTCCAAGATGCCACCCACGCCGGTGGCCATCGGCACTGTGCCTTGGGCCATCGCTTCGATGACGACCAGGCCCAGACCTTCTTCCCATGGGAAATGGACGAGGAAATCAGACTCGCGGAGGGCCCCATTAACATCCGGTGTGAACTCCACGCATCTCAAGTTCGGCGGTCCGGATACAACGTGGCCCAGGATCAGGCCCTCCACGTTCGGCGCGTGCAGCCGCGGCAGAATGTCGGCCAGGGAAAAAAGGAACTTCTCGGGCCGACCGATTTGGATCAGCTGGACGCGATCTGTCAGGGACCGTTCCAGGGGCTCGGCCGGGATGGGGGCCGCGTTGTAGATGACCCGACAGCGATCGGGGTCGGGCTGAAGGTCGAGGATGTCGTTCGAAACGCAGACCGAGTGCAAGTCCGGGAAGAAGGCCTTTCCGAGTTGAGTGGTTTGGAGGGATTCGACGATACGGGGACAGGCGGCGCGGGCGGCAAAATAGACGAGCAGATTCACGGGGGAGTCCTGGACGTGGATGAGGTCGCAATCCTCCATGAGATCGACGAGGGAAGAAAACGGCTTGGCAGGGTCAGGGTGGTGGAGGGGGATGCCTGCTTTGGGCAGAGTTTCTTCGAGAAGCGCGCAGGGCTTGACCGTAATGACGTGGGGATCGAATCGATTGCGATCCAGATGAGTGGCAAGGTTCAGGACGGTCTTGACGATGCCGTCCGCGGCGCGACCGCCGGAAGTCAGATAGGCGATGGTGCGCCGGGGGGAGGATGAATTCACGCGAAAAGCCGTACGCCGTTTGTGACGACGGTCTTGGAAAAACGCGTTCGGACGAATTCGATTGCTCGCGGAATGGCGCGGTCCGGTGGGAGTCCACGAGCGATGAAGGCCGCCACGGCGCTGGCCAGCGTGCAGCCCGATCCTCGGACCTCATAGGGACGCGGCCGGCGATTCTCATGCTCGACGTACTGGCTGCCGTTGAAGTGGAGGTCGATTTTGGACCGTCGACTCGCAGGGAGCTTCAGGAGGATGTGGGCGGCCCCCAAGCGGTGGAGAAGGAGAGCCGCCCCCTCCGCTTCGCTTCGAGGACGGCGAGAGGACCGGTCATGGAATGCCGGCGCCGCTACTCGGGGCCCCGTCCGCGCCCGACGGTTCTCCGGAGTCACCAGCGATCTCGCCTCCGCCAGATTCGGCGTGAGAACGGTGGCTTGGCGGATCAATCGCGGGTAGGCGGCGACGGCGTCCCGCGTCGCCAATTTCAATCCGCCCTTGGATTCGAGGACGGGATCGAGAACCACCGCAACCGGTTTGTGCCGATCGATCCAGGCGGCCAGCGCCTCGATGTTGGCTCGGCTGTACACCATGCCGATCTTGAGGACGAACGGCCCTTTGGAATGGGACGCCGAATTGAGCTGATCGAGTACCACGTGGCTCGACACCGGCTCGACGCGCCCCCGCCCGGAGGCGTCTTGCGTAGTGAGTGCTGCAACCACACCCGAGGCGTGGACCTTCAGATCACGTAGCGTCCTGAGGTCCCGAATCAGCCCCCCTCCACCCGAGGGGTCCCAGCCGGCGACTACGACGACGTGATGGACCACCAATCCCATGCCTCGATGAAATAGTATGCCAGTGGCCCAGTGAAAACGAGACTGTCCAGCCGGTCGAGAACTCCTCCATGCCCGGGAAAGAACGCGCCTGCATCTTTGACCTGTGCGGATCGTTTGAGTTGGGATTCCGCGAGATCTCCCAGCATGCCGGAGACGTGAACGATGAGGGCGATACATACGAAGGGAGCAACGGACGTTTGGACTTGAAATGCCCATCGCATGATGAGCGCCGTGGCGAGGGAGGCGATAGCCCCGCCGACGGCTCCTTCCCACGTCTTCTTCGGGCTGATGCCGGGGGCGAGTTGGTGCTCGCCGAAATACTTGCCGCCGAAGTAGGAGCCGGTGTCGTTAAGGAAAGTCACCCCGACGACGAGCATGAGAAAGATGAATCCATCCGTGATCGGCAGCGGCGTGAGATCAAAGGACATTTGTTTTTGTCGAAGGAAATAGAAGTGGCTCATGAGGAGGACCACATAGCCCTGGGGAAACAGCGTGCCCGCGATGCGCTGGAGGGCGGTTTCCTGATACGGACCGAGAATCGTGCTCAGCACGAGCAGGATCGAAAGGATGGCGATGAACATGGCGGCCCCTTCGAGGCCATACGTGTACGCGACCAGGTTGAGACCGAGCGCGGCGACTACCCCGATGCCCTTGAAGGCGGGGATGCCCTTCTTCTCCTGAAGGTTGAAGAATTCGAGCACGCCGAACATGGTGACGGGGGCGATCAGCAGGATGAGGCTCCACGTTCCCTGCCAGAAGGCGAAAATGAGGTAGGGCACGGCGACCACGGCCGTGAGGAGGCGCTTCGTCAACTCGGACATGCCCGCCATGCCGGAACCTATGCCACAAAGCCGAAGGGACTGCACTCTTTTCTTGCACGCTTCCCGCTGCCTGATACACTCGTGCGGCTGTGAATATCCGAACTCGATTCGCTCCCAGTCCGACGGGGTTCCTCCACATCGGAGGCGCCCGGACGGCCCTTTATAGTTGGCTGTTCGCGCGAAAGCATGGGGGAAAGTTCGTCCTTCGCATTGAGGATACGGACCGCGAGCGAAGCAAGCCGGAGTTTGAGCATGACATCATTGAGAGCCTCAAATGGCTCGGGCTCGATTGGGACGAGGGGCCGTTCCGCCAAACGGAGCGGTTCGATGTGTATCGTGAGTTTGCGAAAAAGCTGGAGCAGGCCGGTGCGTTGTACCGCTGCACCTGCTCCGCGGCTGAACTGGACGAGCGGCGCAAGCAGGCCATGAAAGAAGGACGGCCGCCGCAGTATGACGGCCGGTGCCGGTCTCGAACCGATCAGACCGACAAACCGTACGCGCTCCGGTTCAAGATGCCGAAAGAGGGAGAGACCGTCGTCAAAGATCTTGTGCTCGGAGAGGTGCGGTTTGCCAACAGGGAGCTTGAAGACCTGATCATCCTGAGAAGCAACGGTATCCCAACGTACAATTTCACCGTGGTGGTGGATGACGCCGAGCACGGGATATCCCACGTGATCCGAGGAAACGATCATCTCAACAACACTCCGAAGCAGATCCACATGTTCAAGGCGCTCGGGCTGGAATCGCCGCAATTCGCCCATCTTCCGTTGATCCTGGGCACCGATCGTTCCCGGTTGTCGAAACGGCACGGGGCGGTTTCGGTTACGGCTTACAAGGAGGAGGGTTTTCTTCCCGAACCGTTCCTGAATTTTCTGGCGCGGATCGGCTGGTCGCACGGCGATCAGGAAGAATTCACTCTGGAAGAGCTGAAGGAGAAGTTCGGCTTGGATGGAGTGGGAAAGACATCGGGAGCGTTCAACGAGGACAAGTTGATCTGGCTCAACTCCCAGTACATCAACCGGATGAACGGCTCCGTGGAGGGTAAAGAGAAGTTGCGAGCCGCCCTCCAGCCCTTTCTCGCCAAGGCGGTGGGGGAGGCGGGCAATCCGGCCGGAATCCCCGGAGATCAGGCGGCTTGGTGGACGCAGGCGCTTGGAGCCTTCGGTCAGAGAGCGGATACGCTGAAAGTCTTGGCCGACAGCATGGCGTTCCTCTTCCAGGAAGAAGTCCGGTGGGACGACAAGGCGAAGAAGAAGTTCCTTCAGCCGGGGGTGCTGGAGGTACTTGAGCGGCTATGCCGAAAATTGGATGAGATGGAATCCTTTTCCGACCTTGCGTTGTTGGAATCGCTCTTCAAAGGCATCTGTTCGGACAACGACCCGCCGCTTCAGATGGGCCAGCTTGCACAACCGGTCCGCGTGGCCCTCACGGGAAAATCCGTCAGCCCCGGCATCTTCGACGTCCTCCAGCTTCTCGGCAAGGAGAAATCCCTGGCCCGCCTCCGCGCCGCCCTCTCCGAAATCCGCGCGGGCGTTGCCGACCGCTCACTTGAATAGAGAGTCCGGCTCTGCGTTTGCAATTGGAGGCCTGTGAAACGCTGGTATAATGCCCCCCAGCCAAAATGGGAGCATCATCCAGTGTGGGCCATAGAAAGCGTCTTCGCCAACGCTTCCTCCGTGTCGGTTTGGCGGGCCTCGCCGACTATGAGTTGCTTGAACTGGTGCTCACCTTTGCGATTCCCCGACGGGATGTGAAGCCGACCGCGAAGGAGTTGCTTCACCGGTTCGGATCGCTGAAGTCCGTTCTCGACGCATCACCCGATCAATTGGCGGGAATAGAGGGAGTCGGTTCCAGAACCGGAGACTACCTTCAGGTGCTTCGCGCCGCGATGCGCCGCTACCACGAGCTTGGAGTGGCGGAGAGCAAAGTGCTCAATTCGCCCAAGGCGGTACTTGAGCTTTGCCGGTCAAGCCTCGAAGCGGAAAAGAACGAAGTGTTTGAGGTCATCTATGTGTCTTCCAAGAATCGCTACCTTGGCACCGAACGATTTTCCGAGGGAACCATCGATCGGGCCACCGTCCACCCAAGGAGGATCTTGGAGAGCGCCTTTTCGAGAAAGGCCGCTGCCCTGATCCTGGTCCACAACCACCCGTCCGGCGATCCGGCGCCCTCCGAGGCGGACAAGCGGTTGACGAAAGCGGTCCTCGATGCGGCTGAGCCGATCGGATTGACCGTTCACGATCACCTCATTATCGGGAACGGACGCCATTTCAGTTTCCGCTCGGAAGGTCTTCTCGCGGAGATGCGCGGATGAGCATGAGAGCCGTCGATTCGGAGGCCGACACCTGCCGGAAATACATCGTCCCGAAACTTCACGACGCCGGATGGAACGACGATCTGATCAACGAACAGAGGACGATCACGGACGGGCGAATTGTGGTCGCGGGCGACAAGGTGCGGCGGAAGAAGTCGGGTCGGGTCGATTATCTCCTCCGCATTGCGCGTGATTTCTCAATGGCCGTCGTTGAGGCCAAAGCATCCTACAAAAAGCCGGCGGACGGTCTTCAGCAGGCGAAGGACTACGCCCAAATGCTGGGTCTGAAGTTCGCCTTTTCCAGCAATGGACTGGGCATCGTTGAATTCGATTTCCTCACGGGCCAGATCGCGGAGCGGGCCGACTTCCCCTCGCCGACGGAACTGTGGACCCGACTGCGCAAGAGTCAGGGGCCGACGGACGACGCAGCCGCAACGCGGCTTCTAACTCCCGGATCGCGCGTTCAAGGCAAGCAGCCCCGATACTACCAGGAGATCGCGGTGAATCGGGTAGTGCAGGCGATGCTCCAAGGCCAACGTCGGGTCCTTCTCACCATGGCGACCGGCACGGGAAAAACCTTCGTGGCCTTCCAGATCATTTGGAAACTCTGGAACAGTCGATGGAATGCGCGGGGCGATCACCGAAAGCCGAGGGTCCTGTATCTCGCGGATCGGAATTTCCTCGTGGATGTGCCCAAAGACCGGGAGTTCGCGGTGTTCGAGGATGCTCGACACAAGATTGAATCGGGACAGATCGTGAAATCCCGGGAAATCTACTTTGCGATCTACCAAGCCATCGCCCAAGACGAGCGTCGATCGGGACTATACAAGGAATTCACGCGAGATTTCTTCGACCTGATCGTGGTTGACGAGTGCCACCGGGGCAGCGCAAAGGACGAAAGCAACTGGCGCGATATTCTTGAGCACTTCCAGCCGGCTTATCAGCTTGGAATGACCGCCACTCCGCTCCGGGACGACAACGTGGACACGTATGGATATTTCGAAAATCCGGTCTACACCTACAGCCTCAAACAGGGGATCGAGGACGGCTTTCTCGCCCCGTACAAGGTTCGACGCATCGTGACCACGGCGGACGCGGTCGGCTGGCGTCCCAAGCCCGGAGAGATCGACCGGGATGGTCGCCCGATCCCGGACCAAGTCTACCAGACCCCGGAATTCGATAGGCTCCTGGCTCTGAAGCCCCGAACGGAGGCCATCGCCCGCCATCTCACGGATCACCTCCGGCAGACCAATCGATACGACAAGACCATCGTGTTCTGTGTCGACCAGGAGCACGCGCTGGAAATGATGAAGGCACTGACCAATCTGAACGCCGATTTGGCGCAAAGGCACGCGGACTACGTTGTGCGAATTACGTCCGACGAGGAGGAAATCGGGCGGGGGCACCTGGATCGATTCAGCGACGTGGAGAAGACAACCCCCGTGATCGTTACCACTTCCAAATTACTCACCACGGGCGTGGACGTTCCGACGTGCAAGAACATCGTTATCGCCCGGGTCGTGAATTCCATGACCGAGTTCAAGCAAATCATCGGTCGGGGCACGCGGGTGCGGGACGACTATGGGAAGTACTACTTCACGATTCTTGACTATACGGGGAGCGCGACGCGGCTGTTTGCCGACCCGGTTTTCGACGGTGAGCCGGCGCTGCTGACTGAAGAAGGGATCGATGGGCAGGGTCGGGTTACATCCCCGCCGCGTGAGCCGGAACCGGCAGAAGAGTACGAATCCCGCGAATCACAAGATGAATTCGTGGATGACTCCCCAACCGACTGCTCCTTTCCGGGACCGGCCGGAGGGGAAAGGCGCAAGTTCCATGTGGACCAGGGTTATGTTGAGATCGCAGCCGATGTGGCCTACGAGATGGACGAGCATGGAAATCAACTGAAGGCGACCAAGTACACCGACTACACGATGGAGCAGGTGAGGTCGATGTTTTCCAGCGCGGCGGAGCTTCGAAGCAAGTGGACCCGCGCGGAGGAGCGGTCGCGGATCATCGACGCGCTGGCGGAGCGCGGAATCACAATCGAACGTCTGGCCGAGGTCGCGGGTCAGCACGACGCCGACCCGTTCGATCTGCTATGCAACGTAGCTTACAGCCTTCCACTCCGAAGTCGACGTGAGCGAGCGGAACAAGTGCGCAAAGGGAATACGGACTTCCTGGGTCGATACACTAAGGAAGCGAGAGAGATACTGAACCTGCTTCTGGACAAGTACATTGAGCACGGGGTAGCAGAATTCAGAATCCCGGACATCTTGAAAGTCTCGCCCCTTTCGAGCCATGGCAACATCATCGAAATCGCGGCGCGATTTGGGGGGACCGACAAACTCCGCGAGGCGGTGGCCGAACTCCAGTCGCTCCTCTACGCCGCCTGAGAAGAGTAATGCACACACCTTACATCTTGTGAAAGGTTCACGTTCACTGATGGGCAAACCGAGAGCGACACCTCCCACACCCGTCACCACAGCTCAGCAGCTTGCCTCCATCGTCAAGTCGGCGCGGGACATCATGCGCAAAGACAAGGGTCTCAACGGCGACCTGGACCGGCTGCCCATGCTCACGTGGATCATGTTCCTGAAATTCCTGGACGACAGCGAGCAGATCCGGGAGGCGGAGGCGAAAATGGCGGGCAAACGTTTTCGCCCGGCCGTCGAGCCGCCGTACCGCTGGCGGGATTGGGCGGCCAGGGAAGACGGCGTCACCGGGCAGGAAATGATGGATTTCATCAACAACGAAGAGCCGATTCGACCCGATGGAACCCGAGGTCCGGGTTTGTTCGCGTATCTTCGCGGACTCCAGGGCGCCAACGGGGGCGACCGGCGGGACGTGATCGCGACGATCTTCCGCGGAGTGATCAACCGCATGATCAACGGCTATCTCCTTCGGGACATCCTGAACAAGGTGAATCAGATCCATTTCACCTCCAGCGAGGAAATGCACACTCTCAGTCGCCTGTACGAGTCCTTGCTCAAGGAGATGCGCGACGCGGCGGGCGATTCCGGCGAGTTCTACACTCCGAGGGCCGTGGTGAAATTCATCGTCCAGGCCGTGAATCCGCGGATGGGGGAGGTGGCGCTCGATCCGGCCGCAGGCACCGGCGGATTCCTCGTGGAATCCTTCGAGCATCTCAAGACGCAGTGCCGGAAAACGGAGGACTACCGGGTCCTCCAACGAGAAAGCATCTTCGGCATCGAAGCCAAGCCCCTGCCGTATCTGCTCTGCCAGATGAATCTGCTGCTGCACGGTCTGGAATATCCTCAAATCGACCCCCTGAACGCGCTCCGGTTCCCACTCAGAGAAATGGGGGATCGAGAACGAGTGGACGTGATCGTGACGAATCCGCCGTTCGGTGGGGAGGAGGAAAAGGGCATTCTCTCGAACTTTCCGGAGGACCGGAAGACGAGCGAGACGGCGCTCTTGTTTCTCCAGCTCATCATGAGAAAACTTCGAAGATTGGGGACCGGCTTCAAGGGGGAGGGCGGACGATGCGGAATGATCGTTCCGAACGGGATCCTGTTCGGCGACGGCGTCTGCGCCCGGATCAAGGAGGAACTGCTCAAGGAGTTCAACCTTCACACGATTGTGCGCCTTCCAAACGGCGTCTTCGCGCCGTACACGAGCATTCCCACGAACATTTTGTTTTTCGACCGTTCCGGGCCGACCGAGGATGTTTGGTACTACGAACATCCGCTGCCGGAAGGAAAGAAGAACTACACCAAGACGCGGCCCATCCAGTTCGATGAGTTCAAGTCCTGCCTGGAGTGGTGGAGCAAGCGCGAGGAGAGCGACCGCGCATGGAAGGTGTCCGCCGACGAGATCCGAAAGACCGGATTCAACCTCGACCGAAAGAACCCCCGCGCCCGGCAGGACATCTCCCATCTTCCTCCCGAACAGATTGCCGAAAGCATCCTGGCCAAAGAACACCGCATCGTGCAGATCATGGCGAACATCAAAGGACTTCTCGGAAAACGCGAGGCATGAGCGCGGAGTGGCCGGAGATCCCATTGGGGGAGGTTCTGCGAAGAAGCACGGAGACCATTTCACTACAGCCAGAGAGCGAGTATCGGGAAATTACCGTCAAACTTTGGGGAAAGGGTGTTTGCCAACGGGGGATTATTAGCGGAGCAAGGTTGGCCGGCGCACGCCGGTTCATCGCCAGAACAGGGCAGTTCATCTTTTCCCGAATCGATGCTCGAAATGGCGCACTCGGCGTCGTGCCGCCGGAGCTTGATGGCGCGGTGGTTACCAATGACTTTCCAGTGTTTGAGGTCGACCAAGATCATCTATCGACGGCATACATTGGGTGGATGTGTCGGACGGCCTGGTTTGTCGAGCAATGCCGACGGGCGAGTGAGGGGACAACCAACCGAGTGCGGTTGCAGGAAGACAAGCTCCTTTCCACCGAGATTCCGCTTCCGGCCTTGCCCGAGCAGCGGTGGATCGTGGCCCGCCTCGACGCCCTCGCCTCCCAAATCTCCGAAGCCCGGGGGCTCCGGCAGCAGGTGGCCGAAGAGGCGGAGGAGCTTTGCCGCTCAATCCTCAGCCACGACCCGGATGCGCATCAGACGCGCATGGCTGAGCTGGTGCGACTACGGCCCCCCGACGTAACGGTCAGACCGGATGGAACGTATCGCTTTGCTGGTGTTTATTGCTTCGGGCGAGGTGTTTTTCCTGGAGGGTGGAAGTCCGGCTCGGAGTTCTCGTACAAGAAACTCACGAGACTCAACGTGGGTGATTTCGTATATCCGAAACTGATGGCTTGGGAGGGGGCCTTGGGCATCGTCCCACCAGAATGTGAAGGCTGCGTCGTCTCCACGGAGTTTCCGGTGTTTGAGGTTCTTGAAGAGCGGGTCCTGCCGGTGGTCTTGGACACGTATTTCAGAACTCCATCCGTTTGGCCGAATCTCTCCGGCGCGAGTACCGGCACCAATGTGCGGCGCCGCCGCCTCAACCCGGCTGACTTCCTTGACTATTCGATTCCCCTCCCTTCACGGGGGACGCAAGAGCGCCTTCGTGAAGTACGGAAGGGGGTCGATTCGCTCAAGCGCCTCCAATCCGAAACCGCCGCCGAGTTGGACGCCCTCCTCCCCTCCCTCCTCGACAAAGCCTTCAAGGGTGAACTATAGAGAATCGATTCCCACCAATTGGATTCTGTGATACTTCGACTGGGTAGGCGATGCTGACGAAACTTACGATCTCCAACTTCAAACTCTTCGACAGGGTGGAGATTGATCTTGCAGAACGGGTGGTCTTTGTCGGACCGAACAACGCCGGCAAGACCTCGGCGTTGCAGGCCCTCGCGCTTTGGAGCATCGGTCTGCGTCGCTGGGTGGAAAAGCGCGGACGAGGAAACGTTCCGAAGGAGCGCGCGGGTGTGACCATCAACCGGCGAGATCTCATTGCCCTTCCGGTCCCTTCCGCGAATCTCCTCTGGCGTGATCTTCATGTGCGCGAAAGCGTTCACGAGACGGAGAAGCCCAAAACACGCAACGTTCTGATCGAGATCAGCGTTGCAGGTGTGGATGAAGGGAAGGAGTGGACGACGAGTTTCGAATTTGACTACGCGAACGAGGAGTCTTTCTATTGCCGATCGAAGCTGGGTCCGGGGGGATCCAGACTGGAGATATCGGAAGCGGCGGCAAACGTGGTCTTGGCGTACCTCCCGCCCATGTCAGGCCTGGCCTCCAACGAAACCCGGCTTGACGAAGGTGCAATCGCCGTCAGGATCGGGGAAGGAAGGACCGCGGAAGTCCTCAGGAACCTCTGCTGGCAGGCACTCCAGGGGAAAGGGGATCAATGGAGAAAGATTGTGGACAGGATGAAGGCTCTGTTCGGGGTCAGACTGGATGAACCGAAATACGTTAAGGAACGGGGTGAAGTAGTCATGTCTTTCGTAGGGCAAGGGGGAGTGCGTCTGGATTTGTCCTCCAGTGGTCGAGGCCAGCAACAGACGCTGCTTCTGCTCGCTCATATGGCGGCAAATCCTGGAGCGGTTCTCCTATTGGACGAGCCGGATGCCCATCTTGAAATACTCCGGCAGCGTCAGATCTACCAAGTCCTGACGGATACGGCCGCGGAAACGGGCAGCCAAATAATCGCCGCCAGCCACTCGGAAGTCATCTTGAATGAAGCCGCGGACCGAGATTCTGTCGTCGCATTTGTGGGGGCCCCGCATCGAATCGACGGTCAGGGAAGTCAGGTTTTGAAGGCTCTGAAGGAAATCGGCTTCGAGCAGTACGTTCAGGCCGAAGAGACCGGTTGGGTGCTCTACCTGGAAGGGTCTACGGATCTCGCCATTCTCCGCGCATTTGCGGCAAAGCTCACTCACCCCGCCAGCGCGATGCTTGAGCGTCCGTTCGTTCACTATGTAGCGAATCAGCCGGGAAAGGCCCGGGACCATTTCTATGGTCTTCGTGAGGCAAAGCCCGATCTCGTCGGAATAGCATTATACGATCGATTGGATCAAACGCTCTCCAACGACCCCAACCTCGTCCAAACCCAGTGGCGCAGACGCGAGATCGAGAACTATCTTTGCCAACGCGACACCCTGCTGGCTTGGGCTGAAGCTCAGGGCCGGCCCCAAGGCGATCTGTTCGCGTCCGCTTGGCGATCAAGGATGAACGAGTCCATTGATGAGATTGCCTCGGCACTGGCCGCGCTTCGCAAGCCGGCGCCGTGGAGTCCGGATATCAAAGCGAGTGACGACTTTCTTGACCCATTGTTCAAGAGATTTTACGAAGCTTTGAGCCTGCCCGGTCTCCTGAGGAAAACCGACTACCACACACTCGCGCCCTTCGTGCCCATTGACCAGATTGACAAGGAAGTTCGGGAAAAGCTCGATACTATTGTCGCGACCGCATTGATAGCTCACCCGCGTGGGGGTCCGGCATAGGCGACGCGGTTTAAGACTGGCCGCGAGCAAGACGTTTGGGGCTTCGCTGGCAGTAGATCCCGCAGGCGAAAAGGCACGGGCGAGAGGACAGGAAAAGAAAAAGCCCCGTGATTAACCGGCTCACGGGACCAGAAGCCATGTCCAGCGCCATGAGGCGTGGAGTAGCTGCTTGGTTTCCCAAGCATCAGTACCATCCTAAATGAATTGTCATGACATGTCAATCATTTCCGGTCATTTACCGTCATCGCATGCCGGCATGTACCGTGATTGTTTGGGAATCGCAAGCATGACGGGAAGTTCCAGACGGGAACGTAGCACGTGAGGCAGTGGAATACCTCAATCGGAAATCGCAGCCGAACTCGACGCCCTCCTTCCCTCCCTCCTCGACAAAGCCTTCAAAGGTGAATTATAGTTTGGTGAAATGAGATTCACGGCGCTTCAAATCGGGAACTGGCGAAACTTTGAGAAGGCGGAAGTCGAGCTTCAGGACCGCGTGTTCCTGGAGGGGCCGAACGCCTCCGGAAAATCCAATCTTCTCGACGTGTTTCGATTTCTGCATGATGTGGTGGCGGTGGGCGGCGGTTTTCAAGAAGCGGTGAGGCGGCGTGGCGGAGTGTCAAGCTTGAGATCGCTGGCTGCCAGGCGTTACTCGGACATTGTGATCAAGGCATCCCTGGGAACTGACCGGGACAGAACCGCCTGGGAGTACGAGGTGTGCTTTAATCAGGACAATACGGCTCAGCCCGGTACCCCTCGGCCACTGATCAAGAAGGAAACGGTGACGCATCACGGCAAAATTCTGCGGAATCGACCCGACGAATCGGACGCTCAGGACCCGGAGCGACTGACCCAGACGTATCTTGAGCAGGTTCATGCCAACAAAGACTTCCGGGAAGTAGCCGAGTTTTTCAGCACTGTTCGCTACCTGCACATCGTTCCCCAATTGGTCCGTGACCCGGATCGTTCGAAGGGAATGAAAGACGACCCCTACGGAGGTGATTTCATCGAACAGATCGCCCGAACTCAGAAACGAACTCGCGAAGCATGGCTCCGGCGCATCCAAGACGCATTGCGCGTCGCGGTGCCGCAACTTAAGGAGTTGACACTCCAGCAGGACTCTCGGGGCGTTCCGCATCTCCAAGGCAGATACGAGCACTGGCGCCCACAGGGCGCGTGGCAGACGGAAGAGTTGTTCTCTGATGGCACATTGAGGCTCATGGGCCTGCTGTGGGCCGCTTTGGACGGCAGCGGACCTTTGTTGCTGGAAGAACCTGAAATCTCACTCCATCCTGAGGTCGTCCGATACATTCCACAGATGTTTTTCCGACTACAGCGAAAATCCGGACGGCAATTTGTCGTAAGTACGCATTCACTCGAGGTGGTGGGAGACGAGGGTGTCGGTGTGGACGAGGTTCTGCTTCTTCAGCCCGGATCAGAGGGAACGGTCTTGCTCCCGGCGAGTCGCCTGAAAGATGTCAAGTCGCTCCTCGAAGGCGGACTCTCATTGGCCGAGGCAGTGATGCCTCACACACGCCCTGAAAGAGCGGAGCAGCTCCCTCTTCTTGCCGACGAATAACCTTCTCCCTTGCCGGTCGTTTTCTCAGGTGCAGTAGAAGGTGTGTTGGACGAAGCGGTTCTCCGCCGACTTCTCCTGCATATCGGGGCAGGAATTGGACCCATCCATCGAAGGAACGGCAAGGACTCATTGAGACGCAGGGTATCCGCCTTCAACAATGCCGCACGGCACTCCCCCTGGATCGTAGTCGTAGACCTGAACCATGAGGCGCACTGCGCTCCGCCGCTGCGAGCATCTTGGCTGCCAAGCCCGGCTCCAGGAATGTGTTTCCGTGTCGCCGTTCGAGAAATCGAGTCCTGGATCATGGCGGACCGAGCAAGGCTCGCCCGTTACTTGCGGGTCCAGCAGGCTCGGGTTCCCTCGGACCCGGAGGCGCTCGATGATCCAAAAACAGCGCTGGTTAACCTGGCTCGTACTTCGACCAAGAAAGCCGTCCGGGAAGACATGGTTCCGAGGCTGGGAAGCGGCAGGAAGATCGGTCCCGCCTATACATCTCGACTGATCGAATTCGTGTCGGACCAGGAACGCGGATGGCGCCCGGACGTGGCAGCGGCGGGGTCCGACAGCCTGGGAAGATGTCTCAGGTCACTCAGGAATCTTGTCCATTCGTGATCGCCGCCGAACTGGACGCCCTCCTCCCCACCCTCCTCGACAAGGCCTTCCGGGGTGAATTGTGATTCTCGAGTCCGTCCGCTAGGATGACCCGGTGGCAGTCGAAAGAGAAATCTTCCCCAATGCGCCGATTACAGAAGCACTGCTGGATGTTCGCGCCAATCTGCCGACCGGCACATCCATCGAGACTCTCGCCGCCTATCACGATTCCATCAGGGCCCGTTACCCGCTCAAACGGGAAAGGCAGCGGTGGCAAGTCGGTCATGAATTCAGGCCTGCCGGCCCGCCTTCAATTTTGGGGCCGACGGGGGGGCCGGACGGCTACATCTTTGAATCTCAGGACAAGAAACAGGCGGTTCAGGCGCGATTGGATGGTTTCACGTTCAACAGGCTGAAACCGTATCATCAATGGGAATCGCTTCGGGAGGAGGCGATGGATCTCTGGGGTCAATATGTAGAACTTGCGAAACCCACTGCGATCACGCGGCTTGCGCTACGGTACATCAATCGGATCGAAATTCCCTTGCCCGCAGTTGATCTGAAAGAATACATCCTTACCGGGCCGGAAGTGGCAAGAGGATTGCCTCAGGGGTTGGCCAATTTCTTCATGCGCGTAATGATCCCCAGCCCGGATTCGAGGGCGACGGCCCTGGTAACGCTGACGATGGAAGTCCCGACAACGGTGGAAGGTCCTTTGCCTTTCATTTTCGATATCGACGTTTTCCATGAGGAGTCCATGGTACCGGGAAGCGGTGGAATGCCGAAAGTGCTTGAAAATCTTCACGAATTCAAGAATAATATCTTCTTCGGAAGCATTACGGATAAGTGCAAGAAGCTTTTTAGATGAACCTGCAGATTGTGGATTCCTCAGGCCACGCTGGGCGTTCTTGGTACGCCCAACCTCCACATGCCATTCTTGTCCATGATTTCTACAATGCCGGCGGCGCCACCAGCCTCGAGGCGGGGGCCGTCTCTCTGGCCTTGGAGAGAATCGTCGAACACTATGCCGAACCCATTACGAGGAAGCAGAATCCGATTGAGCAGCGGTTCCGAACCCTTGCCTCAAAATGGAAAGCTGAGACGAAACATCTCTCCTTCATTTCGGCCATGGCTGTTCATCCAGCTTATCAAGGCATAATCGGCATGGGACCCGCCGTGGTTCCGTACTTGCTGGATGAGTTGGCCCGAGAGCCTGATCACTGGTTTTGGGCGCTCCGGTCCATCACTGGAGTCGATCCCGTTCCCCCATCCATGCGCGGGCGAGTCCGGGAGATGGCGGCTGCCTGGCTCGATTGGGGCAAACTTCAGGGATATGGCCAGCCGAGGTGACATCGAACAAATCTTTCCACGCCTGAGGTCCTCCCGGTACGACGTAACGAGTCCGAGGACGATTGAATACAACTGCGTTGCGTGGGCCGCGGGAGACACTCAGCGACGCTGGGACCCCGACCCAGATTACTATTGGCCTGAGGGAATTCCGAGGGAATCAACCCTCGTTGCAGTCCAAGCCGTCTTCCTGAATTTGGGGTTTGAAGCCTGTGAGTCCCCCGACCTGGAATCGGGCTTCGACAAAGTCGCCATCTTCTCCATGCCTCCAAGAATTCCCACCCATGTGGCACGGCAATTGCCCAATGGGAACTGGACAAGCAAGTTGGGGGATCTCGAGGACATTGAACATGAATTGAACGGCGTGGAGGGTGAAGAGTACGGGTCAATTAGCCTCATTCTGAAGCGGCCGAAATCCAAGTAGTTTCCCACTCCCGCCCCTCCTGGCTGTAGCGGCATGAGGCATCGCATGGCGCAGCCGATCGGGCGATGGACTAGCCGAAGCTGTCGCGGTACGGGTGACGGGTGGAGTCAGTTTTCAGGGGCTGGAGGTTTTTCCGGGAGGAGAGTCCGTCTAATGTTCTTGAGGATTTCGGCGGCTGACTCAGCGGGTTGTTTGCCTTTGGGAAGCGAAGTGACGAGTTCCAAGGGCGGGGCAAGCTTGAACTCCGCAGGCCGGCTCCGGACCAGTCGAACAAGGCTGTCGGGCGGAACCGGCGAGGTCGGATCAAAATGCAATGTAAGCGTTGATCCCTTCACCACGAGGCGGACGATTCCGAGACGCTTGAGTTCCAGGCGAAGAATCAGCTCATGAAAGAATCGCGTCGTGTCCTCCGGGAGGGAGCCGAAGCGGTCGATCATCTCCGACCGGATTTCGTCGAGGACCGACTCGTCCCCGGCCCGGGCGCATTTCCGATAGAAGTAGATTCGAAGAGGCATATCCTCCACGTAAAATTCCGGGATGGAGCCGCGGTGGGGCAGGCGGATCTCCGGCTCCATTTCGGGCGTCGTGGGCTGACCCTTCAGCTCCCGCACGGCCTCCTCGATCAGGCGCAGGTAGGTGTGGAATCCCATTCGGGCGATATGGCCTGACTGGTTCTTCCCCAGGACGTCCCCCCCCCCGCGGATTTCGAGGTCCCGCTTGGCGAGCCGGTATCCCGATCCGAGGCCGCTCTCCTGAACGGCCTCCAGCCGTTTCACGGCTTCGGGTGTCATCTGGCCCTCGGGAACGATCAAGTAGGCCTTCGCCTGGATGCCGGAACGGCCGACGCGGCCCCGGAGTTGATAGAGCTGGGCGAGACCGAAGTGATCGGCGTCGAAAACGATGATCGTGTTGGCATTCGGGATATCGAGGCCCGCCTCGATGATCGACGTGGAGAGGAGCACGTCGATGTCTTTCCGAACGAAATCCATCAGGACTTTTTCCAGTTCGTCCTCCTTCATTTTTCCGTGGGCCACGCCCAGGCGGGCGGAAGGAACCAGCTTTTCCAGATATTCCGCCGTGGCCCAGATGCCTCGGATGCGCGGGTGGACGCAGAAGACCTGTCCTTCGCGGTCGAGTTCCTCCTCGATCGCGTGGCGGAGGATGGAATCGTCGTGCGGAGCCACGTAGGTCATGATGTCTTTCCGCTCCTGGGGCGGTGTGGCGATGGTGGTGAGGTCGCGAATGCCCAGGAGGGCGAGGTGGAGCGTTCGGGGAATCGGCGTGGCGGTCAGCGTGAGCACGTCGACCTTCTCGCGGATTTTCTTGATTTTCTCCTTGTGGAGCACGCCGAACCGGTGCTCTTCGTCCACGACGAGCAGGCCCAGATCCGGAAAGGCGATGTCCGCGCTCAGGAGGCGGTGCGTGCCGATGACCATGTCCACCGCCCCTCCGGAGATCTCGCGAACAATGCGTTTCTGCTCCGCCGGAGGTACGAATCGGGACAGCATGCGCACCTTGAGCGGGTAGTCCTTGAGGCGTCGCTCGAACGTTTGGAAATGCTGATAGGCGAGGAGGGTGGTGGGCACGAGAACGGCCACTTGTTTCCCGTTCATGGCGACATGGAATGCGGCCCGCAAGGCCACTTCGGTCTTGCCGTAGCCTACGTCGCCGCAAACCAGCCGATCCATGGGTTGTTGGCGGGATAAGTCCTGGTAGACGGCTTCAATGGCTTCTCTCTGATCCGGTGTTTCCTCGTGCGGGAAGGCGGCCTCGAATTCGCGGAGGTAGTCGTCGGGGGGCGGGAAGGCGTGGCCGGGGAGACTCTCACGCCGGGCGTAGAGAGCGGCCAGTTCCTTGGCGAGGGCCTTCACCTCTTCTTTAAGTTTCTCTTTCGAGTTGCGCCAGAACGCGGTGCCGAGCCGGTCCAACTTCGGGGTGATCCCCTCGGAGCCTACGTATTTCTCAAGGAGGCTGATCCGGTCCACCGGCAGGTAGACGATCGCTTCTTCCGCATACTCGATCTTCAGGTACTGAGCTTCCACGCCGTGGATCGTCAATTCGGCGGCGCCGCGAAAGAGGCCGACTCCGTAGTCCACGTGGACGACAAAGTCGCCCTCTCGCAGGTCTTCGACGGAGATCTCTTCCCGGGGCTTCTTCGACTTGACCTGTTTTAGTCTCGGTACTGGTGCGCCGAAGACTTCGTGGTCGGGCACCAAGGCGAGGCGAGCCTCTTCCCAGATGAAGCCTTCGTGGAGGCGACGTCGGATCAGGGTGACGGATGCGGGCTCTTCACCGGGGCCGGTCAGGGTGGGCAGAACCTCGAAGGGAATCGATTCCCGCGCGAGGATGCTGCGGAGCCTTTCCTCGCGGGCGTCGTCTTCGACGAAGAAAACGCATCGCGTTCCGGAGGCGAGAAGATCCCGGACAAATGGGCCAATGGGGTTCGTGGTCCCTTCCGCTCTGCTCCACGGACGATCCCCTTCGCTACGCTTCGGGGACGACGACAGGAATCGACAAGAGATCTTCGCGTCGCGAGTTGAGGAATCATGAGGCCTCTGCGTCGTTCCTGCCGGTGAAGCGATCCGGGTCCTGAACGTTTCGACGGCGTGGCGAAGTTCCAGAAGATCCGAGCAGGTGGTGTGCCACTCGCGGCCCGGATCGGCTCCCGGCCTCAGAACTCGCAGGGGTTCAAAAATCAGCCGGGTGAATCGGTGGAGGGGCTTGTCCAAATCATTTCCGCGCAATTCGTCTTGCTGTGCATCCTCCCCTGCGCTCCGCTTCGGGGACGACGAATGGAATGGCCATGAATGAGTTGCGTCGAATCCATCGATCAGCAGCAGCGTGTTCCCCGGAAGGAGATCCACCACGCGCGCTCCGGCGGGGGATTCCTCGACTTGCGGTGGGAAGAGGCTGACCTCATCGAGCTTGCGGATGGATCTCTGAGTTTCCGAGTCGAATTCGCGGAGATCGTCCACGGCGTCGCCCGCCAGTTCGACCCGGACCGGCTGTGAGGAGAGCGGGGGAAAGATATCCACGACGAACCCGCGAACCGCGTAGTCACCACGACGCTCCACGAGCGTTTTCCGGACATAGCCGTGGTCTTCCAGGAAGCGCGCGAGTTCTTCGCGATCGGCCACTCCGCCGCGCCGGATGAGGTAGGTGTTTCGGATGAACCAGGAGGGTTCGGGAGGACGCCAGGCGAGGGCTTCTTTCGACAGGACCCAAAGGGGAGGAGGATCCGAGGGTTGGACGAGAAGGCGGAGACCCAGTAGATCGAGGCCCGTTCGGTCGCCGATATCCGAGAGCCGGCGACTGACTCGGGCGGGCGATTCTTCTTCATGGCCCGGAAATGTGGCCAGCGGTGTGGACGAGCCGGCCAGGAGAGTTTGAAGGTCTCCCAGCCAGCGGGAGACCAGTGGCGGATTCGCCACCAGCACGGCGATCGGTCGTCCAGCCAGTTGCGCCAGGCGGGCAGTAAGGTACGCGCCGGCGCTTCCCTTGAGTCCGGTGAGGCGGCCATGGCGACCTTTGTCGAATTCCCCTGCGCGGAGCGCGGCGATGAGTTCATCCAGTACCGGCATGCGCGGGATTGTATCGGAGCGGATCGAAGAAACCAGAGGCGGCGGATCCTCACACATTCGTGACTTGACAAGTCCACATTAAGGCGGTATTTGTCTACCGATCGGTCGGTAGGCATGATCTCGAAGAGGAATTACCGTGAAAGCAAGACCCGCGAGCGGATCATGGAGGTGGCCGAGGCGCTCTTCGCCGACAAAGGGTACTATGGAGCGAGCCTCGGCAACATGGCGAAGAAAGTGGGCATCGCCAAGGCGTCGCTTCTCCATCATTTCCCGTCGAAAAAAGCATTGTACGAGGCCATTCTCACACGCGGATTTGGCGAGTTGGCGAGGGTTCTGGGGGCCACTCTGGAGGGTGAGGGGGACGGGTTCGAAAAACTATCCTCCATGCTGGCGGGCTATTCGCGGTGGCTCAGGGCGAATCCCCATCGCTGCCGGCTGCTGATGCGCGAGCAACTCGACAATCCGAGGCAGTCGAGGGAGGGCGCTCGAAAGTATGTGGCGCCCATGGTGGCCAAAGTCGAAGCCTTCGTCGATGAGGCGCAGCGCCGGGGCGAGTTTTCTGGGGTTGACGCCCGCCTGTTGCTGTTCCAAGTCGCGGGTTCGATGACGCACTTCGCCCTCGTCCTGCCTTCGATTTCGTTCTTGATGGACGATGGGGGGCGCCGCTCGAACGATGAGATTTGGTCCAACTTTCAATCCCACGTTTTCGAAATGGCCCGCAGGGCGCTGACGGCGCCATCGCAAGTTCACGAAGGAGGTTCACATGCCTGAACTGAATCGGCAGGGATCGAATGGGTTCGGCCATCCGAGTCCCGCGACCGAATCGCTCTTTGCAGAACTCGAAACGATCTACACTTGGAATTACGAGACGGAGAAGCAGGACCTATACAACCTCTACGAGAAAGCCAAGAAGGAGCAGTGGAACGCCACGACGCAACTGGCGTGGGAGACCGAGGTGATTCCCGGCGAGGAGTACGTGCCGGACATCAACATCCCCATCTATGGCACCCATCTGTGGGACAAGCTCACGAAGCAGGAGATACGAAAGCTCAGGAAGGAACAGTTGGCGTGGACGCTGAGCCAGTTCCTTCACGGCGAGCAAGGGGCGCTGCTCGTCACCGCTCAGATCGTGAACAGTGTTCCGTGGGTCGATGGGAAACTGTATGGATCAACGCAGGTGGTCGATGAGGGCCGCCATGTGGAGGTCTTCAAGAGGTATCTGACCGAAAAGGTGAGACACCAATACCCAGTCAACGTTCATCTGAAGACGCTGCTCGACACGATCCTCAAGGATACCCGGTGGGATATGAAGTACCTGGGCATGCAGGTTCTGGTGGAGGGCTTGGCGCTCGCGGCCTTTGCGCTGATTCGCGACTACACCTCCGAGCCTCTCATGAAAGAGATGCTCGCCTACGTGATGCAGGATGAGGCGAGGCACGTGGCCTTTGGGGTCCTCTCATTGCGCCTGGCCTACGAGGGAATGTCCGACTCAGATCGCAAGATCCGGGAGGAGTTTGCTTTCGAGGGGTGCCAGCTTATGTACCATCGGTTCCTGGCCGAGGAAGTGGCGGAGTCCATGGGCATGCCGAAAAACGAGTGGATCGAGATTCAAAAGAATTCGGATGTGATGAAGGAGTTCCGGAAACTGTTATTCTCCCGCGTTGTGCCGATCCTCAAGCGGCTCGATCTTCTGACCGACCGGATGAGGCCGCACTACGCCGAACTCGGCATTCTCCGCTGGGAAAACGAAAAGACGGGATTGCCCGTCGTAGAGCCGGCGGCGCAGGCTCAGTAGTGGTGGATCGCCGGAAGGGGGAACAGCTTCCGGTCAATCGGATCCACGGAGAGTCCGCAAGCTTCGAGCGTCAGCAATCCGATGAGGACCGCATCCCCCTCCTGGCCTAGAATGATGGGGTTGGCGGCGCGTATCCCTTCAAGTTCTACGAGGACATTCGCCACGTGCCGCCGGATCACCCGCCCATCCGCCAGTTCCAACGTAATTTCCCGTTCAGGCCTGATGCCGGCCGGGAGCGATTTCTTGGGAAGAGTGGTGTAGGTCGCCCCCGTATCGACCAAAGTTTCGATTTCGACGCTTCCGTTTGGGATGAAGCCGGTGACCTTGATTCTCGCTCGCGTTTCCCCCATGTTCGGAGTCCAACACCGGTTGGACGCATGCTCAAGCCTCGCTTACGATCAGGTACGCACGGAGGGCAGAGGCACACGCTGGGTGTGTGCGTAGACTGGGAGGGATGAGCGTAGTGGTGTCAAGTGACCCCGGCGGCCGGCAGGAGGCCGAAATCGTTGACCCTTCAAGGTTGCGCCCCCAACCCGATGGTTTCTATCACCCCGGGGAACGCTGCTCCGGGAGATACGGTAGATCGACGGATCCTCGAGCGAACTCGGAAGATGCTACGCTCGCCAATCGGCCGCTGGTGTTACCGGAGGGCCACGGATGGCTGCGCAGGGTGACCGCTGATGGCTGAATGCTTACCTCCAGTGTACGCCCACCCCGGGGGTTTCATGCCCTCACTTGTTGGCGGTCCGCAGCCCGTAGACCCTGGCCCAGCGCGTGAGCAGATTGCGGTCCACCTTGAGTGACCGCGCGGCGGCGCTGATGTTGCCGCCGGACTCGCGCAGCGCCTCCTCGATGAGGTGTTTACGCAGTTCCAGCTCCGCCTCCCGCAATGACTGTCCTTCCTTTCGCTGCACGGCGGGCGCTCCCGCAAAGAGATCCTCGTTGTCGCGAAGACTCTCGATGCCGATGGTGTCCCCGTCCGACAGGGCATACGCGTTCTGGATTGCGTTCTCCAACTCCCGCACGTTGCCGGGCCAATGGTGGCGGGTCAGGAGGCGGAGAGCCGCCTCGGAGACTTCCTTGGGCGGCCTGCCGTCGCGTCGGGCGATCTCGGAGAGGAAATGCCGGGCGAGCTGCGGGATGTCCTCGCGCCTCTCCCTCAACGGCGGGATGGAGACCCGGAACACCCGCAGGCGGTAGTACAAATCTTCCCTGAACTTTTTCAGCCGGATCATCTCTTTCAGGTCCAGGTTGGTTGCGGCGATGAGACGGACGTCCACCTTGATTTCTCTCGAATCCCCGACGCGCCGGATCGATCCCTCCTGAACCGCCCGTAGGAGTTTGGGCTGCAAGGGCGGGGGAAGGTCTCCAATCTCGTCCAGGAAGAGCGTTCCACCGTCAGCCGCTTCGAACAACCCCGGCCGTTCCCGATCCGCCCCCGTGAACGCCCCCTTGGCGTGGCCGAAGAGTTCGGATTCAAACAGATCGTGCGGCACTGCGGCGCAGTTCACGGGCACGAAGGCCCGCTGTTTCCGGATCGAGTTGAAATGGACGGCCCGGGCGACAAGCTCCTTGCCCGTGCCGCTTTCCCCGAAAATGAGAACGGGCAGACTGCTTTCGACCGCCCGGTCGACCATCGGGAGAATCCGCCTCATGGCGGGACTCGATCCCACGATCCGGTCATATGGATACCTGGGTTTTTCCTGCCGGACCAGGAATTCCACTCGCTGCTGGGTGGCCTCCAGTTCCTTTTCCTGGTGGGCGACCTTCTCCCGGAGTGACCTGTTCGATTCCTCGAGTTCCGCGTTCAATTGTTCGATCCTCTCCTTGGCCTGCCTCAATTCCCGCATGACCCGACGAATCTCCCGCTGGTCCTTCACGGTCTGTGCAATGAGTTGTGCCTTGTAGAGGGCCACGGCGGCCAGATCGGTCAATGCCTGGAGGGCGGGAAGATGGTGTTCGCCGAAACGACCGGACTGCAGCCGGCTGTCCAGATAAAGCGCGCCTACCGCTTCCCCCCTCAGCAAGAGGGGAACGCACATCACGGAGCGAAGCTGGAGTTGGTGAACGCTATGCGATTCCTTGAAGCGGGGATCGCTCATGGCATCCAAGGTGATGACCGGCTTCCCCGCTTCCAGGGTTTCCTCGGCCACGGTTTGACTGAAGCTGTCGATGGTTCCGGAGTCGCCCCCGGGTTCATCAGTCCGCGCCACGCGCACGGTCAATGCCTTTCCTTGCTTCTGGAGCAGGAAACCCCGCTCGGCCCCGGTAAACGCCACCAGGGAACTGACGATTTCGGATAGAACGTCCTGAACATCAACAGCCGAATTGATCTTCCGGGCGATGGCCAGCCACGCCAGACCCTCCGGATTCCGCGGAGGCACGGCCGGGGGCGGCGTCCACGCCTCCGTCGCGCTCATCCCGTCATCGGCGGAACAGGCGCTACCCTGTTCGGGTCGCGTTACGGTGGATGCCGGAGGCGGAAGCTGGGAGAGGAGCGACAGTACTTTTCTTTTCAGGCTGAAGTCCACCTCCACCTGACTTTGCATCCTGCTCAGGGCCGCCTCGACGCACTTGCGCGCTTCGGCCGGTTTCTTCCCCCGAAGAAGAAGTCCCCTGACGTAGAAGCACCACACCTCGACGTGGGGGTTGTTTTTTCCCTCCAGGGCCTTCTCGCATTTCTCCACTTCAATGGCCGCGAGTTCCGGCGCGTCCCGGCCCACCCCGATTTCGATCCTTCTCAGCCTGGCGAGCAGGATGTCCTCTTGGGCGCCCACTTTCCGGAAGAGGGCTTCCGCCTGCTCGGACTCCCTCAGCGCGTCGTCCACGGTCCCGGCGCGGAGGTGGCACTCCGCAAGCTGCAACCGAGCTTTGCCCTCGATGTGCGTCATCGCGAGATCCCGGGCGAGACGCACCGTCTCGTCCATGACGTCCCGGGCTTGATTCAGATCGTCGTTCACCAGGTGGAGCGCGCCCAGGTTGAATAGTGTCCGAGCCTCCGTGGCCCTGTCGGAAATCTTTCGAAACGTCGCGATGGCTTTCTCGTAGTTCTGTGCCGCAAGGTCCATCTTTTCCTCACGAAAATGCGCCAGGGCAAGGTTGGAGTGGGCCAGGCCCATGGTTCGCAGATCGCCGATCTCGCGGCTGATGGCGGAGCATGATTGCAGGCACGCCAGGGCCTCGGTGAGGTTTCCCCGGCAGATGTGAGCGGCCCCGAGGGAGTTGAGGGAGAGGGCATGACGGGCCGGCCGACCCGTTCTTTCGGTCTCGGCGCAGTTCTGTTCAAAAAGCGGGATCGCCCGCTCGTAGTCGTGCTTGTAGAAGTGGACCTTGGCCATGACGTGTCGAAAAGCGATGACCTCGTCCAGGCCGCATGGACGCCCTCCCGAGAGGTAAGGTTGGGCGATCTGCGCGGCTCCCTCATAGTCGGCCTGTTCGAGGAGAACGTCCGCCAAGAGGGCGTCAAGCGAGGGCTCTTCCGGCGATCCGCGGCCGACGAGGAGTTTGGCTGCGCGGATCGCTTCCGAGGCCTCGCTCAGGCGACCTCCGTAGCGGTACGCCTGCGCCAGCAGCGTCTTGACGTCCACACGTTGCGCCGTCTCACCCGTCCCCGTCACGAGCGTCTTCAGTATTTGGATGGCCTTGGGGAAATCCGCAACCCGGAGGTATGCCTCGCCCAGAAGACGGTGGTAGGCCCGGTTGCGCGCGGGAGGGAGACCGGCCGCGGACTCGATATGAGTTTCCAGGAAAGGGAGGATTCTCTCGGCTTGGTTCAGTCGCAGGACCGTGCGCAACTCCTGTTCGGCCAGAGCGAAACCTTGAAGAGGATCCCCGCCGCGGAAAAACGCATCAGCCGTTTCGAGAACCGAGCCTGTTTCCCCGCCCTGCATCTTTTCGGCCAGGCGACGATGCATAGACCGTCGAACCTCGACGGGAACCTCCCGAAGAACGGTCTCCCGTCTCGGTTCGTTTGCCGGCCGCAAACCCAGGAGGCCGGCCCGTATCCATCCCTGTTCCTGGAGTCGGCGCAATGCAAATCCGAGTCCCGGACTCAGACTCGGATCCACCTCTGCAATCTCCCGTGCTCCCAGTTCCTTGGGACTGAGCGACAGCCACTCCAGGACCCTCCGTTCCGGAAGGGCCGGATCCGGAAGCAATTCCCGGTAGCGAGCCGGCAGATCCCGCGCGGACAAGAAATCGCTCGGGGAAAGGTTTTCGATTTGCGCATCGACGTTCTCGCCGGGCTGAAACACCCGGCCGACGAGAAGCCGCAGCCGTTCCACCACCAGCCCGGGGACACCATCGGATTGCTCATGGAACGCGCGAACGATTCGGGCCGGGATCGCGTCGAGAGCCAGAAGGTTTTGCAGGACCCGGCCGACCTCCTCGCTCGTCCATGGACGGAGTTCCACCCACCCGTCGGGCGGCAATTCCGAAGGGATTTCGCTTCGGGTTCGGACGGTCAGGACGGCAAACAGCTTGTGCCGTCCAGCCGCGCCGACGCCCTGCGTCTCGGGAAAGCGGTGCCGCGCACAGTACGCAAGAAGATCCAGGAGTCCTGCGCGGTCCAGCGCATCGTCGAGCAGGAGGACGACCGGACGACACGCCAGGATGACGGCGAGGACCTCGGCGAGCTTTTCCCTTGTGCGGATCTGCTCGGCCATGGGGCCCCCATCCAGGGGTTCCGGGTCGCGGGCGTGGGCAAATCGGCTAGGCAGGATGCTCTTGAGAAAGGGCAGGTGGGGATCCAACAGCTTCTCATCCTCGGCGAGGATCAGGCGATCGAAGAGTTCCGGGACCCCGTCGCCCGGACGGCAGAGGTCGACGACTTGATGGTCCCTCACTTGGACCCGCCTCTTGAATTCCAGCAAGACGGCCGTTTTCCCGAAATCACGATCTCCCACCATGGCGATGGTGCGGACCTCCTTGTCGTTTTCCAAGAACTCATCAAAGAGACGCTCCAGTTCCGCAAGCTCCGCCTGGCGGCCGAGCAGGACTGCGCCGGCCAGATCGGGCAACCGCAGTCGCCCCGGTTCCAACGGATGGTCGGAACCCAGCCTCTTGTTGATGCGCCGGATGGCGTGGTTGGCCGAATGAAAACGGTTCTGAGGGTGGGGCTGAAGGAGAGTCGTCAAGATCTCTCGAAAGTCCGCCGGGGTGCCATCGGGGAAATCGTCCGCCGGCGGAGCTTTCCATTCGAGCGAGCTCTTGACCTCCTTTTGAAGCGACCCGCCGGAGGGTGGGCGCCAGGAAGAGCGCCCGTACTCGCAACCTGTTGACGCGGCCGGGAGGGCCGCATTGGGGGGCGAGTACGTGATGGACCTGCCTTTTCCACCGCCTCGAACAGCCTCCCAGAAAAACATGCCAAGGGAAAAGAGATCGGCACGGCCGTCAACGGCGTCGCCCCAGACGACCTCGGGGGCGACGTAAGGGAACGTGCCCGATACGACCCCCTTCTCGCGATAACGGCCGATTTCGGAAGCGATCCCGAAATCCAGGATCCGAACCTGAAGCTCTTCGGGCCCCCGGCCAAGGTCATGCACGAGCACGTTGGACGGCTTGATGTCCAAATGAATGACGCCGTTCTGATGGAGATATTCCAGTCCTCGAAGGAGCTGGACCAATACTTGCCGGCGCTCGTCCCAGGAGGCGTTCCGAACATAGCGGCCCGCGTCCTCTCCCCGCGCCAGTTCCTGAACGAGGTAATGCCGGCCGCTCGGCTCATCGACAAGGAGATCGAAGACTTTCACGAGGCTGGGATGGTTCAGGCGCGAAAGAAATCTCAACTCGTGCCTGAACGTGACGTCGCCTCCTTCCAACCACTTCTCGGAAAACTCCTTGACGGCAACCTCCGTCTTGAGAACACGGTCGTAGGCTTGGTAGACCCTCCCTGTCTGGCCTTCCCCAAGGAGTTCCAGAATCTCCAACCGACCAAGAACCACCCTGCCGGAGTCCACAGCGGGCACATTGTAGCCCAAAAGGCAGTTTTCCACTACCCGAACGGAATATCGGATACTTGGTGACAAGAGTCACAATTCACGAAATTCTGCTGCTACTGAATACTGCTGCTCCGATACTAAACGCAGCATCATTACCAGTCAAGCCTGTGGCGTGTTAGGAATCTTGTTGTATATTAGACTGTTACGCTGAACAATCAAATATTGGGTCTGGCCTTTCCCTTGCTCTTGCTATGCTTGTGACCGGAAAGGAGGAGAAGAAAATGACCCATAAAGTTGCACATATTCGTGCTGTTTCGGTTTTGGTTGGGGGCATGGTTTTCCTTCCACAAATTCTTCTCGGCTATGAGCAAAACCAAGTGATGTTCCCGGAGCGACCGAACGCCCCTTTCATCTCGAATGAAATCATTGTGAAGTACAAACCCCACGCCAAGTCGGATCCCAAGTCGAAAAAAATCTTTCATGGAAGGGGAACTCCCGGAAACCTGGCCGACATCCGTCGAGTCGAGGTCCCGAAGGGGAAAAACGTCGAGACCTTTGTCGAGGAGCAAAGGATGAATCCCGACGTGGAATACGCCGAGATGAATTACGTTCTGGAGATTTCCGGGACCCTGGGGACGGCAGCCGTTCCAAACGACCCCCTCTATTCGCAGCAGTGGGCCCTCCCGAAAATCCAGGCTCCCCAGGCTTGGGATCTGGAAACGGGAAAACCGCGGGTCGTCGTCGCGGTGGTGGACACGGGGGTGGACTACCGCCACCCGGATCTGTCCGCGAACATCTGGACCAACGAGAAGGAGATTCCGGAGAACGGCATGGATGACGATGGAAACGGGTTTGTCGATGACTATTGCGGCTACGATTTTGTGAGCATCGATCCTCGCGTGGTCTACCCAGGAGAGGATGCCGGTCCGCGTGACAACGATCCCATGGATGTTCATGGCCATGGCACCCATGTGTCGGGAATTGTAGGGGCGGTTCCCAACAACGCAATCGGAATATCAGGAGTGAATTGGGGTTCGAGAATCATGGCCTTGCGCGCCGGATTCAAGAATATGTGGGGCGGAGGAAGTTTGCTCGCTTCGGATATAGCAGCGGCTATGGTCTATGCCGCGGATAACGGCGCAAAGGTGATCAACATGAGCTGGGGTGCGTATGGGCTTTCAAAGCTTCTAACGGATGCTATCAACTATGCCCATGATTCGGGAGTGGTTCTGGTAGCTGCCGCCGGCAACTATAATCGGAGCGATAAATTCTATCCCGCGGCTTTCCCCAACGTGATCGCCGTTTCGGCAACGGATCCCAGTGATAACAAAGCTTACTTTTCCAATTATGGAGATTGGATAGAACTGGCCGCCCCCGGTACTTACATTTATAGTACGCTGCCGGGGGGCCGCTATGCGGCGTGGAGCGGGACCAGCATGGCTGCTCCCTTCGTCGCAGGGCTGGCGGGGTTGGTTCTATCGCAAACGCCAGGTTATACGAACGAGGAAGTCAGACAAGTCCTGGCCGACGGCGCGGATGATTTGGGCGCGCCCGGTCGAGATCCTTACTTCGGTTTCGGAAGGATCAACGTCTTCAACTCCCTCAGGATCGTCCCGGTCACTCCCATCTTGATCGACATCAAGCCGGGAAGTTTTCCCAATTCCATCAACCTGCGAAGCTCAGGCGTTATCCCCGTGGCCATTCCGAGCACGGAGGAATTCCAAGCGGCCTCGGTGGATGTTGAAACGGTCCGTTTCGGTCCCGCGGGCGCCGGGATGGACCATTCGGCTTTTGAAGACGTAGACCAAGACGGCGACCTCGACCTCGTCCTGCATTTCAGAACGCAGGAGACGGGACTGGAGCCCGGTGACACACAAGCGGCCTTGACCGGCAAGACCCTCAAGGAACATGGCAGCCGGCCCATCGTGGGTGTCGATTCGGTCCGAATCGTGCCCGTCACGAGGTAGCATGGTCGCGCAAGAGGGAAGCCATGCACTCGTTGCCAAGGTCGGTCGGCGGATTACCCTGGCCCGCAAACAGACCGGGCTTACGCAGGAACGTCTCGCGGAGCGGGCCGGGATCACGCAACAGATGCTGGGCCGGACCGAGAAGGCACGCCACCCGGGCGTCTCCCTCGCGACGATATTCCGGATCGCGTCCGGTCTGGGGTGGACCGTGGCCGATCTCCTCGATGTGGCGGCGCCCGAGCCGGTTCTATGTCCCTGCCGAACCCGTTTCCTGGGTTCGATGGAGGCAATCGACCTGAAACTTCGGCGGTTGCCGCCGCTCGACAGGCGACGGACGGAAAAGATCCTGCACGAGATCGTGACTCATGTCGTTCGGGCCAAGCCGGATATTCGACCCGGAATGCTGGGTCACCTTTCAGCCGCCTGCCGACAAACCTCGCGCACAAGCCGGACAATGAATGAAGACTGAATCGGTGCACAATGGTAACCCTTACGCCTTATAGGTTGTTGACCGACCGTTTGGATTGGGCAAGCATGGATCAACAATTAGTGTCACTTGTGCCACGGGGCTTCGACAGGGGAATGAAAACGAAAAGGGAGGATGGATGTGTCGGTTCTTGCTTTCCCGCGAGGCCATCGGGTAACCCCATGACTCGCCTGTCCCTGCCTCGATCCTGGATCCGATCTCTCCGGCTTTCTCTCCCTTTTTACCTTTTACTTTTGACTTTTTCCTTGCCTCTGGCCGCCTGCTATCGCAAAACCAAGCACACGGAGTCGAACAAGATCCCGTCCGACAGTCTCCCACTCGACGTATCTCTCCCGCTGTCCACCGAGGTGGCCGCGGCCCTCAACGGCGTGGCCGATCAGGATGAGCTCGTTGTGGATGTCCTGGTGAACGACGAACTCGTGGCGGAGGGCGTTCGCGGCGGCATCCGCGCGGGGGTTCGCGCCTCGGAGCAGTCGGGTGTTCGGGGAGGAATACGCGCCTCCCAAGCGGGAGGTGTTCGCGGGGGTGTGCGCGGCGGCGTGCGAGGCGCGGGAGGAACCGAACCCATACCCGGCGCTCCCGCGCGTGAACCCGTAAATCGTGACCCCGTGAACCAGATCGGAACTTCTGGCTCACGGGGTCACGGGATCACGGGATCACGGAAGCAGGCGAGCGAGAGCGAGCTTGCGTTTGCGTTCGAGGTAACCTCCTTCCTGCCCAGGAAGTCCGCCCGGGACGGAGAGAACAACTTCCACACGCGAGTGCGTCCCGGCCGGCATCCCGACGTGTCTCTCGTCGAAGTTAAAACAACCGTCAAAATGTCTGTCCCTTCTTCTGTAGCGGCCGGTTTTACACCGGACGGATCTTCCACCGGCGACGGGCGACCGACGACCGACGACTTTGAGTTCGAAATAGAGATCGAAGACACCGACATCGACCTTTCCGAGGTGGACCTTCCCGATCTCGACGGCAACGGGATCGCCACGATCACCGAGGTTGCCGCTCTCATTGGAAGCGAGGCCGTAGGGGCGGGCTTGCCCGCCCGTTCGTTGGATGACGCCATCGCCATCGCCTCGGATGCCACCAGCACGCAGAAGCCCACGCAGGAGCAGGCGCAGGCGGCCTTCCAATCTCTCGCCGCCAAGCTGGAGAAAAAAGTCGTCGCGGACTTCAAAGCCGCAGGGGTCACGCCTCCGGCCGAGGTCAAGATCGAGATCAAGGAAATCGATCTGACGCCGCCGGAGACGACGGTCGACGGTCGACGGACGACGGTCGACGGTTCTTGGACCTTCACCTTCACGTGCAATGAAACATTCTGCACGTTCCGTTGCTCTGTGGACGGGGCCGAGTTTGCGCCGTGTTCCTCTCCGGTCACCCTGAGTTGCGCCGCGGTAGTCGCGGGCTTCACGCCTGCGCGTCCCGTACCGGTAGCCGCAGGCTTTAGCCTGCGTCCGAAAGACGCACCCGTAAAGGGTGCGCCTACCTCGTGTACACCTGGCGAACATGAGCTCGCCGTCTTCGCCCTCGACGCCCTCGGCAACCGCGACACGACCCCCGCCGAGATCACATTCACCGTTCTCCCCTCCTGCATCCCCTCCGCCGAAATCTGCGACGGCCTCGACAACGACTGCGATCAATTGGTCGATGAAGACTGGGTAGCCGCACCCTTTACGGGTGCGTCTTCAGACGCAGGCATAAAGCCTGCGGCTACCGTTGCTTCGCTCGGCCAATCCTGCACCGTGGGCGTCGGCGCCTGCCAGACCACGGGCGCGTTTATCTGCAAGTCGGACGGGACGGGGACGGTTTGCGATGCCGTGGCCGGTTCGCCTTCCGCCGAGATCTGCGACGGCAAGGACAACGACTGCGACGGGAAAACCGATGAAGACATCCCTTCCGCCTCGTGCTCAACCGGCTCCCCGGGAATCTGTAGCGCAGGCCTTCAGGCCTGCGTGAACGGTTCCCTCACCTGCGCCCAACGCCTATCGCCCATCGCCGAAATCTGCGACGGCCTCGACAACGACTGCGACGGCCAGACGGACGAGGACTTCGTAGCGTCCGGTTTTACACCGGACGGTCCCTTGGGCCAGACTTGCTCGACCGGCGTGGGTGAGTGCGCGAGGGCGGGCACGTTCGTGTGCAAGGCGGATGGCACGGGGACATCGTGCAATACGGTCGCCGGATCGCCTGCCGCCGAGACCTGCGACTCAAAGGACAACGATTGCGACGGTTTGACGGACGAAAACTTCGTGTGCGATACAACCGCGCCCACCTTCTCCGGCCTCACCTCCGCCACCGCCATCTCCGCCTCCCAGATCAACCTCTCCTGGACCGCCGCGTCCGACGCCGTGAGTCCCGCGTCCTCCCTGATCTACGACATCTGCCAGACCACCACCTCCGGCGGTTGCTCCGCGTTCACGCCTACCTACACCACTGCCGCGGGAGCCACTTCCTATTCGCCAGGAACTCTGTCACCAGGAACCAGGTACTTCTATGTTGTTCGGGCAAGAGATGAGGTGGGAAATGCAGATACGAACAACATAGAACGGTCGGCCCGCACGTGGTCCACCATCGGCGTGGCCCAAGCCGTCACCACCCACCTCGGCTATCACACCTGCTCGCTCCAATCCGATGGAACGGTGAAATGCTGGGGGCTCAATGACTTCGGTCAGCTCGGGGATGGAACGACGGTGAACAAGTCCACGCCCGTTGCCGTCAGCACGCTCTCGGGCGCCATCGCCGTCGCGGGAGGGACCAGCCACACTTGCTCGCTTCTTTCAAATGGTACAGTAGCGTGCTGGGGGAACAATGGTGATGGCCGGCTTGGGGACGGGACGGTCGTCAATAAATCCACGCCGGTTATGGTCAGCACGCTGACGAATGCCGTGGCCGTCGCGGTAGGGGGCGGCCACAATTGTTCGCTCCATTCGGACGGCACGGCCAAGTGCTGGGGGTACAACCGCAACAATATCGCGACCGGAACCGGCCAGCTTGGAGATGGGACAACGACCGATAAGTCCACCCCGGTGGCCGTGAGTTCCTTGTCGAACGGCGTGGCCGTCGCGGCAGGGACCTATCACACGTGTTTCCTTCTTTCGGACGGTGCGGTCCGGTGTTGCGGGGACAACCAATACGGCCAGCTTGGGGATGGAACGCTCGCCAGCAAATCCACTCCGGTGGCCGTCAGCACGCTCACGAATGTTGTGGCCATCGCGGGAGCGTGGTGGCACGTCTGTTCGCTTCTTTCGGACGGTACGGTGAAGTGCTGGGGACAG
Source organism: Nitrospirota bacterium (assembly GCA_016180645.1). Lineage (NCBI taxonomy): Bacteria > Pseudomonadati > Nitrospirota > Nitrospirota bacterium. Next base: position 48,650 of record JACPAV010000015.1, read on the forward strand.
AATACCTACGGTGGGCTTGGGGACGGGACAGTTGCCAGCAAATCCACTCCGGTGGCCGTCAGTACGCTCACGAATGTTGTGGCCATCGCGGGAGGATCGAATCACACCTGTTCCCTACTTTCCGACGGCACGGTGAAATGCTGGGGGTGGAATCCCTACGGTCAGCTTGGGGATGGGGCGACGGTGCAAAAGACGACTCCCGTGGCCGTCGCCACGCTTTCCGGTGCGATCTCCGTTGCGGGAGGGAGCGGCCACTCATGCTCGCTTCTTTGGGACGGCACGGTCAAATGCTGGGGGTACAATCTCTACGGCCAGCTAGGAGACGGGACGACGGTGAACAGATGGGCCCCCGTGGCCGTCTCGATGCCCCCCGCCGCAGGCGGGGTGAAACTTCCGCGCCTCCACGAATCCACCGCCTCCGGCGCCCCCGCCCGCCCCTTCCGCGAAGGGATCTCCGCCCACCGCGGCAACCATTCTTGCGCGCTCGTTTCAAACGGAACGGTCAGATGCTGGGGATGGAACACTAATGGTCAGGTTGGGGATGGGACCACCGCCAACCGCCTAACGCCCACCGCCGTTTCTTCTTTGACGAACGTCGTGGCCGTAGCGGATGGGGGCATTCACACCTGCGCGTTGGCATCGGATGGAACGGTAAAATGCTGGGGAGACAATGCTTACGGCCAGTTGGGGGACGGCACGACGGTCGACAAATCGACGCCTGTTTTCGTCTCCACACTCACGAACACCGTGGCGGTGACGGGTGGGAACGCTCACACCTGCGCGCTCACCTCGGACGGCTCGGCCACATGTTGGGGATACAATTTGTTCGGGCAGTTGGGGGACGGCACGGGGGCCGGCAAATCGACGCCTGTTTTCGTCTCCACACTCACGAACACCGTGGCGGTGACGGGTGGGGACAACTACACCTGCGCGCTCGCATCGGACGGAACGGTAAAATGCTGGGGACGCAACAATTACGGCCAATTGGGCGACGGGACGACAGCGGGCAAGTCGACGCCCGTGGCTGTCTCGACGCTTTCGGGCGCCGTTGCCGTCGCGGCAGGGGCCGATCACACCTGCGCCCTGGCTGCCGACGGAACAGTCAAATGCTGGGGCGCCAATGCCGATGGCCGGTTGGGGGACGGCACCACAGTTGACAAGTGGACGCCCGTTTCCGTCTCAACGCTCACGAACGTCGTGGCCGTAACGGGCGGCGGGACCGCTCACAGCTGCGCCTTGGCTGCCGACGGAACAGTCAAATGCTGGGGAGCCAATGGACAGGGCCAACTGGGCGACGGGACGACGGTGAACAAGTCCACCCCGGTCGCCGTCTCCATGCTCACGAACGCCGTAGCGATAGCGGGTGGGGACGTTCACACCTGCGCCCTGGCTGCCGACGGAACAGTCAAATGCTGGGGATCTAACAATGTCGGCCAACTCGGCGACGGGACGACGGTGAATCGGTTGACCCCCGTCCCGGTAATCAACTTGCCATGAGAATACGGATGAGCGGTCAGGCCGCCCCCGAGGCTAGGACCCCGATGCTTCCTTGCGCTGACGCTCGTACTGGTGGCCCATGATGAACGCAAAAACGAGGATGCCGGCCATGACCGCCAGAAACACATATCCAACGATTTCCGCGTTGCTCATGGTCCCATCCTATCGCCATCCAGCTTTCCCGTCAACCAGAACCCGGCCGCCAAACAGCCGACACCAATTGCCATCCCCAGGAAATCCACACCCAGCCTGGTTCCATCGACAAAAGCGTCCGCCACGCTGCCCGAAAGAACAACGAGACTTGCACTCTTCAAAAAATCCGCCATCCACTCAACCTGCCGCCTCGTCCACTTCATCAAGCCGTTCATACGCCTCTTTCACCACCTACTCAAGTATCTTCTTGGCGGCCAGTTCGCCCGCCTCCTACCATCAGAAACTTGCCTCCCTCACTTTGGCCGTGCCAAGGGGAGAAAACGGTCGATGAGACGACATCCAGCAATCCTACTCCTTGTTGTCCTCCTTACCTTCTCTTGCAGCGGTTCCAGGAAGTCTGAGAGGGGTCCATCTGCTCCAGTCGGCGGCGTCGAAGTGACCTTGGCCATTCCGCTCACGCCGGAGCAGGCGGCGGCTTTGGAGGGGGTCCGCGCGGGCCGGCGGGGTATCACCCGACCGGATGAAATCACGCGAGTGGATGATATTTCGAGAGTAGATGACCTTGTGCGCGTTGACGAGGTGGTGGCGGACATCGCCGTCAACGAAGAGGTGGTGGCCGAAGGCGTCCGCGGCGGCATCCGCGCGGGCGTCCGCGGGGGGATTCGCGCCGCGGAGGCCGGAGGAGTCCGGGGAGGCGTGCGCGGCGCAAGCGCCCGTTTCCCGTCTACTGTCTACCGTCTACTGTCTACCCGCCGCCAGATCGCCGAACCGCCTGCGCTGGCCTTCGAAGTCGTCTTCGCTCTGCCCGGGCAATACGCCGTGGCGGGGGAGTACCCTCTCATGGCGCGCCTGCGGTCCGCCGCCCAACCCGACGTCGGTTACGTCCAAGTCAAGACGACCCTCAAGGTCAAGGGGACGCAAGACGCAGGGCGCACGACGCAGGGTGAAGGCGAGGAGGGAGCCGACCAGGAACGAGGAACCAGGAACGAGGAACTTGGCTTTGTCATCGCAATCGAAGAGACCCCCATCGAGGTGAGGGATGTGGAGTTGCCGGATGACGACCAGGACGGCATCGCCACCCTTGTGGAGGTGGCTACGGTGCTCGCCCTGAGCGATGCGGAGGGGCCTGCGGCATTGGAGCAAGCTCTATCGGCAGCCACGAACCGCGAGTCACGCGTCACGAGTAACGACGTGCAAATCGCCTTCGGCCGGCTCACCGAGGCGTTGGACTCGACCTTGCAGAAGCAGGGGGTGGAGACGCCGATAACGCTGGCCGCGATCGACCTCACACCACCGGACACCGCGCTGAGCGCGGTCAGTGGCGCGTTGCCAGTGGCGAGTGGCGCGTCCATCAAGAGCGGACAAGAAATCACCCTCACGTTTTCCTGCTCCGATACGAGCAACGAGCTATGCTTCTTCCGTTGTTCCCTTGACGGCGCTCCGTTCTCTCCCTGTTCCTCGCCTGCCGCCTATCGCCCACCGCACGGCGACCACGTGCTCGCCGTGCGGGCCGTGGACGCCATGGGCAACACCGATCCCACGCCGGCCTCCTTCACCTTCAAGGTTGTTTCGACCTTTGGTCCCAACGATCATCTCCCTCGCGGCCAGATGATGGAGGCCAAGGTGTCTTCCAAGGGCGCCGCCGTGGCCGCCGATGCGGGCAAGGCGAAGCTGGTGTTTCCTCCCGGCGCGGTGACGCAGGAGTTGAGCGTCAAGATCAAGAAGCTGGACCCGGTTTCGACGCCGGTGCCGCCCGGGTCCCACGGCGAGGTTTATGAGTTCGGCCCGGAAGGCACGGTGTTCAAAGCGCCGGTCGAGATGACGCTGGCGTATCAGGAGACGGACGTTCCCAAAGACTCGCTGGAGGGCCAATTGACCTTGGCGACGGAGGTGAGCGGATCGTGGCAGGTGATTCCCGGATCGGGTGTGGATGTCGCCCTGAACGAAGTGAAGGGTCCCGCCACGCATTTCTCCCGGTTCACCATCATCACAGACACGACCCCACCCCTTGCGCCGGATCCTGCGAAGCTCACGGTTGCCATGAATCCTCCCGGTACAGCCGATACCATCCAAGGCTCCTCCGGTTCCGTCGAAGCCGGCAGTAGCGTCCGAATTTATTCGGACGGTCTTGTCACCTCCCTCATTGCTCAAACCTCATCGCTCGCTGACGGCAGTTTCCCTGCCGTCAGCGTGGGCGATAACGCAAACGCCACGGTCTACATCACCGCCACGGACGGAGCCGGCAACCAGAGCGCGGTGACGATCATGACCAACGACATCACCCCTCCCGACACAACGCTCGTAGGGGCGGGCTTGCCCGCCCTCCTGACGAACCAAACCTCGGCTTCATTCTCGTTTTCCTGCTCCGACGTAGGGGCGACGTCCACGTCCCCCGCGTGCTCCTTCGAATGTTCCCTCGATTCCGCGTCTTTTTCTTCCTGCTCATCACCCACAACCCTCAACTCACAACTTGGCGGCGCCCACACCTTCTCCGTCCGCGCCCTCGACGCCGCCAGCAACCCCGATCCCACCCCGGCTTCCTACACATGGACCGTCGAGACGACTCCTCCCTCGGCCGGTGCGGTCACCCCCTCCAACGCCGCCACGGCCACTCACGTGGACAGCCCCTTCGACCTCTCGGCCACGTTCGCGGATACCGCGGGTGTCATCTCCTGCGAGCACTGCAAATCCACCGACGGGACGTGCGACACCGAATGGGCTGCCGGGACGTGGGGTGCCGGAACCTGTTCGGTTACGGCTCTTGCATGTACGGACGGCCAAACCCTCACGCTCAACATGAGAGCAACGGATGGGGTCGGCAACGTCGGGACGGCCTCGACCGTGACACGCACCTGCGACACGGCCGGCTCTACCTGCTCCGTCTCGTCCATCACCGAGGGTACGAATCCGGGTGACCAGCATGTTTCGGGTGCAACGCTTTACTATCGCAACGCGGGGGCTGGGAACTTCACGGTCAATGTGACCGCGAGCGACGGGGGCTCCGGCGTGCAGAAGCTGGTATTCCCCACCACGGTTTCGGCGGGGGGAGAGGATACGTCTTCTCCGTACTCGCTCGCGTATTCCTGGACGACCTCTTCCACGTTCGACGGTTCCGCGGCGATTACGGCCCACGACAACGTGGGAAACACAGGGACCTGCTCGTTTACGGTTACGCTGGACACGATGGCGCCTTCGGGCGGGTCGGTGAGCATCACGGACGGCTGGTACAACACGGCGAGCGTGCCGGTCACGTTTGTCAACGGGACGGATGCTTCATCGGGGTTGGGGCAGAGGCTGTTGCAGCGGCGTTCCGCAACGCTTTCAAGCGGGGCGTGCGGCACCTATGGGTCCTACACTACGATTGCAACCGATCCATCGTCTTCGCCCTACAACGACACCACGGTGGCCAATGGCAACTGCTACCAGTATCAGTTCGTCGTCAACGACAACGTTGGAAACGCAAATACGTACAGTTCGGCCTCCACGGCAAGGGTGGATACCGCGGCACCGACGTTCGGCGGTGTTACGAGCGCCACGGCGGTTTCGGCGAGCCAGATTGATCTCAGTTGGACGGCAGCCACGGATACCGTAAGCGTACAGGCGAACATCGTCTACGAAATCTGCCAGACGACAACCTCCGGTGGTTGTTTGACCTTCACGGCAACTTACACGACCACTGCCGGTGCCACTTCTTATCCCGTTGTTACCTTGTCCCCTGGTACCCGTTATTATTTTGTCGTTCGTGCGAAAGATGAAGCGAACAATGTGGACGCCAACACCGTCGAAAACTCCACCGTCACGTGGGGACAGAACATTATTCAGGCCGTAGCAGTTGGAGGGACTCTTACATGTGCCCTTATCGCCAATGGGACCGTCAAGTGCTGGGGACGCAATGACTACGGTCAACTCGGCGACGGGACGACGGTGGACAAGAGCACCCCCGTGGCCGTCTCCACGCTCACCAGTGCCGTCGCCATCACGGGAGGGAACTTGCACACCTGCGCGCTGGTCTCGGGCGGGACGGTCAAATGCTGGGGATACAATAACAACGGTCAGCTCGGCGACGGGACGAAAGGGCCGACGGCGGACAAGAGCACCCCTGTGGCGGTCTCCACGCTCACCGGCGCCATCGCGATCACGGGAGGGTGGGGGCACACCTGCGCGCTGGTCTCGGACGGGACGGTCAAGTGCTGGGGAGCCAATTACTACGGTCAACTCGGCGACGGGACGACCGGGCCGACGGCAGACAAGAGCACCCCTGTGGCGGTCTCCACACTCACCGGCGCCATCGCGATCACGGGAGGCGACTACCACACTTGCGCGCTGGTCTCGGACGGGACAGGCAAATGCTGGGGAGACAATGTCTACGGTGAACTCGGCGACGGGACGCTGGTGGACAAGAGCACCCCTGTGGCGGTCTCCACGTTCACCGGTGCCGTCGCGATCACGGGAGGGAACGGCCACACTTGCGCGCTGGTCTCGGACGGGACAGGCAAATGCTGGGGGAAAAATCTCAACGGTCAGCTTGGGGACGGGACGACCGCCAACCGCCTAGCGCCCATCGCCGTGTCTTTCCTTTCCAGCGCCGCGGCCATCGCGGGGGGTAGCGCTCACACCTGTTCCCTCCTATCCGACGGCACGGTGAAATGCTGGGGCTACAATGCCTACGGCGAACTCGGCGACGGGACGACGGCGGATAAGACCACCCCCGTTGCCGTCTCCATGCCCGCCGGCCCAATGGGCATAAAACTCCCCCGCCTCCACGAATCCACCGCCTCCGGCGCCCCCGCCCGCCCCTTCCGCGAAGGGCTTACCGCCCACCTCGGCTCTCACACCTGTTCCCTTCTTTCGGACGGAACGGTGAAGTGCTGGGGGTCGAATTGGCAGAATCAGCTTGGGGATGGGACGGCCGCTGATAGATCCACGCCGGTCGCCGTGAGCACGCTCACGAATGCCGTGGCCGTGACGGGAGGGGAGTATCACACTTGCTCGCTGCTTTCCAATGGGACGGTCAAGTGCTGGGGGCCCAATGGTTACGGCCAACTGGGCGACGGGACAGTGGCTAACAAGTCCACCCCGGTGGCCGTCAGCACGCTCACGAGCGCCGTGGCCATCGCGGGCGGATTCTATCACACCTGTTCACTCCTCGCGGACGGCTCGGTCAACTGCTGGGGCTACAATGCTAACGGCCAGCTTGGGGACGGGTCGAACGCCGGCAAGTCCACGCCGGTGGCCGTGAGTACGCTCACGAATGCTGTGGCCATAGCGACAGGGGGTAGGCACACCTGCTCGCTGCTTTCGGATGGGACGGTCAAGTGCTGGGGGTACGCGGTGCTCGGGGACGGGACGTGGGTCGATAAGACCACGCCGGTCGCTGTCAGCACGCTCACGAATGCCGTGGCCGTGGCGGGAGGGAGCAATCACACCTGTTCGCTTTCCGCTGATGGTGGAATCAAGTGCTGGGGGTTCAATGACTTCGGCCAACTCGGGGATGGGACGACCACCGATAAATCCACACCGGTCGCTGTCAGCACGCTCACGAACGCCGTGGCCGTGACGGGAGGGAACCTTCACACCTGTTCGCTCCTTTCCGATGGTTCGGTTAGATGCTGGGGAAACAATCCATTCGGTCAGCTTGGGGATGGGACGACCACCGATAAATGGGCCCCTGTCGTTGTGAGCACAGTCACGGCTGCCGTGGCCGTTGCAGGAGGGCAGGTTCACACCTGTGTGCTCCTTTCGGACGGCTCGGTCAAGTGCTGGGGGAACAATGCCAACGGCCGGCTCGGCGACGGAACGACGGCCAGCAAATCAACGCCTGTTCAGGTGTTGTATTTGCCGTGACGAGTGGCGAGTGATGAGTGGCACGTTGAAAAACAGGTTGCGGACAACGATCCACGGGCCACGGAAAACGGACCTGTCTGCCGTGCCGGGCACGGCACAGGCAGGTCGGACGCCCGTCCCGGTCGCCAACGTCCCATGACCCATCTATATCAAATGCGTGCGCGTCTTGGGCTTGGGAATGGTAGCCGACCCGTTGCGAGGAATCGGCCGGATGTCGTATCTCTCCATCGTCACAATCGGGTAGGCAAGATCGTCCACGACGTAGGTATCGGTCGATGGATTGCGCGGCATTGGCCATGCATAGGTCAGTAGGGTAATGAAGCGTACCCTCCAATTCCTCCTCTGCGCCCTGGCTCTTTTTCTGCCTGCCTGCGCCGGCTGCTCAAAGAAGTCCCGGAGCGGCGACGTCAGGCCGACACCGCCGATCAATGTGCCCGAAGACTCCATGGGCGTCCGTTTGGCCGTTCCCTTGACGGCGGCGCAAGCCGCCGCCCTGGAGGGCGTGCGCGCGGGCGTTCGAGCCGGCGTCCGCGCGATCACGAGATCGGATGATATCACCCGCCCCGACGACCTCCAGGAAGGAGGAAGTGCCGCAAGAGGGCACCCGGAAGGAATCGATGGAATCGGGCAGGGTACTTCGCAGCCTCCCGGAGCGGCTGACTTGGTCGCCGATATCTCCTGGAATAATGAACTCGTCGCCGAGGGGGTTCGTGCCGGCGTGCGCGCCGGAGTCCGAGCCGGCATAAGAGCCGGGGTGAGGGCGGCCGCGGGCGGCGAGACCGAACCTATCCCAGGCGCACCGCCTAGAACAAGGGGCGGGTGGCGAGTCGCGAGTGGCGCGCAAGAATCGCCCGATCTTACATCGGGCGGATTTTCCCCCGTAGCGCCCGATTTCGAGGCCGCAGGGACCGAATCGATCTTCTCGGCCTCGTCGGGCGGAGAATCGTCCGGTGTAAAACCGGACGCTACTGCTCGCCACGGGGAACTTCGCACGTCGCACTTCGCACCACGGCGCCAGGCGTCCGAGCCGCCTGCATTGGCCCTTGGCTTGGAACTCCATTTCTTCCTGCCCAAGCGACTGGCCCTCACGGGCCTCCACAACCTACAAGCCCGCTTCCGTCCGAGAGGGTACCCCGATCTTTCCCTGCTCGACGTTCGAGTGGAGGTCGAGATCGCCCGCGTACAGGAGTCGGAAGAGGCCGAGGCGGTTGAAACCATCGTGGAGCGGGAGATCGCCTCTGCCAACGTGCTCCTGCCGGACGACGACGCGGACGGCGTCGCCACGCTGATCGAGATGGCGACGCACCTCACGCTCTACGGCAGCAAGGAGGAGGCGGACAAGTCTCTTGAAGAAGCCGTAGCGGCGGCCACGAGCAACGAACAACGGCCGACAAGCGACGACATTCAGTGGACCTTCTCCAAGCTGGAAAAGTTGCTCGAAAAAGAACTCGACGAAGGGGGCATCAAGACGGATATCGACCTTGGGGAAATCGATCTGACGCCGCCGGATACCGCCATCTCATCGAACGTCGAACGTCGAACATCGAACAAGCCGTTCACCTTCATGTTCACATGCACCGAGGAAATCTGCGTCTATTCGTGCGCCTTGGACGGGGCGGCTCTTGCGATTTGCGCCTCACCCTTCACGGTCTCGTCGCTTGCCGACGGGGCCCACACGCTTTCCGTCCGGGCGAGCGATCCCATGGGCAACTCCGACGCAACCCCCGCCACATTCACATGGACCGTCGACACCACGCCGCCGGAGACCGCGCTGAGCGCCGTAGCGGGGCCTTCAGGCTCCGCTACGAGCGTGGCGAGCGGCGCGTTACTGAACAAGACCGAGATCACCTTTACCTTCTCCTGCTCCGATACGAGCAACGGGCAACGGGCAACGGGCAACGAGGCATGCACCTTCCAATGCTCTCTCGACTCCGCTCCATTCTCCCCCTGCTCATCGCCCACAACCCTCAACTCACAACCCGAAGGTGCCCACACCTTCAGCGTCCGCGCCGTCGATCCCGCGGGCAACGTTGACTCCACACCGGCAGAATTCACGTGGACGCTCGACACCGCCCCCCCGTCCGGCGTGTCCGTCTCCATTAACTCCGGGGCCACAAGTTCGACTTCGCTCTCGGTAAGCCTGTCCCTCTCGGCCGGCGGCGCGGAAGAGATGCAAATCGCCGCGGACGGGACGCCCGATACCGAGCCATTTGAGAAATACTCGGCCACCAAGGCCGTTATCCTTCCTGCCGGCGACGGCACAAGGATCGTCAAGGTCGTTTTCAGGGACGCCGCGGGCAATACCGCAACCGCGCAAGACGATATTCTCATGGATGCCGGCCCCCCCGGGTTCGGGGGGATAGCGTCTGCGACGGTCAACTGCTCGGACCGGATCGATCTCGCGTGGACGGCGGCGACGGACGCCGTGACTGCGTCGTCAAGCATCGTCTATGAGATCTGTCGAAACACCGTGTCAGGAGCATGCAGCTCCACATGGACCGCGACGTACACAACGGCCGCGGGAGCGACGACTTTCACGGCGACCGGTCTTGCACAAGGGACTCCCTACTTCTTCGTCGTCCGGGCGCGCGACCAGTTGGCCAACGTCAGCGCCAATACCGAGCAAGCATCCGCCACCACTTCTACTCTCTCCACACCGGCGCTGCTCAGGCCGATGGCCGACACGTACACGGGCACGAACAAGAAGCCGACCTTCACATGGACGACCGCGAACTGCGCGGACCAGTACGAACTCCAAGCAGACGACACATCGAATTATTCGAGCGCCTTGGAAATCAACGAGACATCCCTTGCGTCGGCAACCTTCACCCCCATATCGAACATGCCGACTTCCCTCGTTCAGCCCGTCGGCACTCGCTACTGGTGGCGCGTGAGGGCCAAGGACAACCAAGGCAACGTGTCCGGGTGGAGTTCGGCGAGAATTGTGAACGTGGGCCGGTTCGAGAACGATTTCAACGGCGACGGGTATGCGGACTGGATCGTCGGCGCCTACGGGCACGACGCGGGCGCAGGGGCCGGGGCAAACCGCGGCCGGGCGTACGTCTACCTCGGCGGGGGAACGCTGGACGGCACGGCGGATCTCACGCTCAGCGGCGATGAAAACAACGCGCGCTACGGCTTCTCCGTGTCGGGGGCAGGCGACGTGAACGGTGATGGATACGCGGACTGGATCGTCGGCGCCTACCTCCACGACGCCGGCGGAACAGACCGGGGACGCGCCTACCTCTACCTGGGTGGAAGCGGACTCGATGGGACGCCCGATCTCATGCTCAGTGGCGACGAGAACAGTGCCCAGTTCGGAATCATCGTAGCGCCTGCCGGAGACGTGAACGGAGACGGGTATGCCGACTGGCTTGTTGGAGCCTCCGGGCACGACGCGGGAGGCACGGATCGAGGCCGCGCCTACCTCTACCTCGGGGGAAGCGCCTTGGACGGCACGGCCGATCTCACGCTCAACGGCGACGAGAACAGCGCCAATCTCGGGATCTCGGCCTCCACGGCCGGCGACATCAATGGCGACGGGTATGCGGACTGGCTGGTCGGCGCCTACTTGCACGACGCGGGGGGCACGGATCGGGGGCGCACTTACCTCTACCTCGGGGCAAGCGGTTTGGACGGCACGGCCGATCTGACATTTTCCGGCGACGAAAACAGCGCGAAGCTGGGCAACTGGGTTGCCACGGCCGGCGACGCCGACAACGACGGCTACGCGGACTGGCTGGTTGCCGCCTACCAGCATGACGCGGGGGCCGGAGCCGCCGCCGACCGGGGTCGAATCTATGTCTACCTTGGAGGAACGTCGCCTGACAGCTCCGCCGATTTGATTCTAAGCGGCGATGAGAACAGCGCCGAATTCGGCGTGACCGCAGCGTCGGCAGGAGATGCAAACGGCGACGGTTTCAGCGAGTGGATAGTTGGAGCATGGGCCCATGACGCCGGAGCCGGGGCCGCGGCGGACCGGGGACGCGCCTACGTGTTTCTCGGCGGCGCCTCGCTGGATGGCACGGCCGATCTTGTGCTGAGCGGCAACGAGAACGGCGCGTCGCTCGGCGATTCCGTCGCCTCGGTTGGAGACGCCAATGCGGACGGAAAGGCCGACTGGCTCGTCGGCGCCGACGGGCACGATGCGGGAGGCGGCGCGAGCGCCGACCGTGGACAGGCATACGTGTACCTCGGGGCGAATCCGCTCGACGGCACTTCCGACCTCACCCTGAGCGGCGATGAAGACCTGGCCTCCTTCGGCCTCTCGGTGTTCTAGATGACAACGTGTCATTGCGCTGCTATCCGCCGACCGGCGGAGCCGCGGCAATCTCGCGTGAAGCTTCCACTACTCCTCTTCCTCTCGTGCGCCCTGTTGCCGACATTGCTTTCCTGCAACCGCAGGGTTCCGGATGAGGACAGGGGCAGCCCCGTTACCCTCACAATTCCCCTGGCGCCGGAGCAGGCCGTGTTCCTAAGCGGCGTGTTGGACGATGTGGCCGCTGATGTCGTCCTGAACGACGAGACCGTCGCCACCGGCATTCGTGGCGGCATCGGAAGTGATGCTCAGCCTGGCGTCCGCGGGGGCATCCGCGGCATCGCTCTTCGACGGGCTCATGGCAAACGTGAAACCGCTCGTGCCGATCCCGTCGAAGCAAGACGCCAAGCGGACGATGAAGGCGCTTTTACTTTCGCCATCACCTTTTTCCTTCCCCCCAACTCGCCACTGGCCACCAGCGACTCCCCACTTCCCCTCACCTGCCGCCTGCGTTCGATCGCAAACCCCGACCTCGTCTACCTCGAAACCAAGACGGTTCTGGAATGGGCTGCGGACAACGGGCAGCCGGAGACCGGCGACGCATTTGGGATCGACCTGCCCGACGACGATGGCGACGGCGTTTCCAACCTCGTGGAGGTCGCCTCCTCGTTCACCCTGAGCGTCGTCGAAGGGGGCGCTTCGACGGGCTCAACACGAGCGGCGCTTGAGCAAGCATGGGCCGCAGCCACTGACACGGAGCGACGACCCACAGCCGCCGACCTCCAAACCGCCTTCCAAGTCCTCGGTCAGAACCTTCAGACCAAGCTCAACCGGGAGTCTAAAACGTCCGGTCAAGACTCCCAAACTCTTGGACCCCTGAGCCTTGAAACTCCCGATTTTTCCCCACCGGAGACCACGATCACCAACGAGGCCCTCGCCAAGCGCCCGAAATGTCTGGTGGGCAAGGAACTGACGTTCGTCCTGAAGTGCTCCTATCCGGCGCATGACAGCCAATGTACGTTCCGCTGCTCGCTGGATGGTGGGGAATGGAAGCCTTGCGTATCTTCGGTCACCCTGAGCGTGGTCGAAGGGTCTCATGTTCTTTCCGTTCGGGCCGTGGATAGCTTGGGAACCCCTGACCCAACGCCTGCCGAAGTCATTTTCGCCGTCGTGTCCAAGTTCGGCCCGGGCGACCCCCTCTTCCCCGGCGAGACGGCCGAGGTCATGGTCTCCCCGCAGGGAGGATCGGTGTCGGCGGACACGGGCAATGTGAGTCTCAACTTTCCTTCGGGCGCGCTGAGTGCGGACGCCACCCTTACCGTTACCAAGCTCGACCCATCAACTTTCCCCTCCCCCTCGACGGGGGAGGGTGCGGGTGGGGGTGGTCCTATCGGATCGATTTACGAATTCGGCCCCGAGGGAACGGTGTTCAACGCGTCTGTGGAGATGAGGTTGGCATATCAAGATGCGGATGTTCCTTCCGGAGTCGACGAGGCCAAGCTGGCCTTGGCGACCGAGGTGAACGGAGCCTGGCAGGTGATTCCTGGGTCGGGCGCCGATGTCACCCTGAACGAGGTGAAGGGCTTGGTCGACCATTTCTCCCGGTTCAGCCGGATTCAGGACACCACTCCACCCCCCGCGCCGGACCCTGCGAAGCTCACTGTGACAATGAATCCACCTGGCGCCGGTGATGCCCTGAGCGGGGCCGCGGGCGCGGTGGAGGCCTTGGCCGTGGTCCGTGTGTACAAGGATGGTCTCCTGACGACCTCTATCGGTTCCGGGCAGGCCACGGGCAATGGATCACTGATCGCGATTTCGATCGGTGACAATCAGGCGGATGCGAACAACAAGATTTACCTCATCGCCGTAGACAAGGCGGGCAACATGAGCCCGGTAACAACCATGACCAACGACATCATGCCTCCGGACACGTCTTTCGTAGGGGCGGGCTTGCCCGCCCTCCTGAGCAACTCCATTTCCGCAACATTCACCTTCACGTCCACCGACACGACGGCGACTTTCCAGTGTTCCGTGGACAGCGCAGCCTATTCCACCTGCCTCAGTCCGCTCGTCCTGAGCGTGTCGAAGGACGGTCTCCACACCTTCGGCGTTCGCGCTGTAGATCAAGCCGGCAATCCGGACCCGACCCCCGCCTCCCACACCTGGACTCTGGATACGACGCCTCCGAACACGCTCTTCGTAGGGGCGGGCTTGCCCGCCCTCCTGACCAATTCCACGTCCGCCTCGTTCTCCTTCACATCCAATGATACGGCTGCCACTTTCGCGTGCAGTCTGGATGGTGCGACCTTCGCCTCCTGCACCTCGCCCAAGACGTACACCTCAATCCCGGACGGCCCTCATACCTTCCAAGTGAAAGCAACAGACCAGGCCGGCAACGAGTCCGCTGCCGCCTCATACACGTGGACGATCAACACGATCCCACCCGACACGATACCCCCCACGTTTGCGGGCCTGGTCTCCGCCACGGCGGTCTCCACTTCCCAGATTGACCTCACGTGGTCCCCTGGCTCCGACAATCTCAGTCCCGCCTCGGATATCACCTACGAAATCTGCCGGGCGACCGGCGCCGGTGCCTGCACATCGACCTTCACCGCCACCTACATCACCTCCGCGGGTGCGACTTCTTACAGCGTCCCGAGTCTCGCGTCCGGCGTCCGCTATTATTTCGTCGCAAGAGCCAGAGACCAAGCCGGCAACATCGACGCCAACACAACCGAGAAATCTGCCCTCACATGGTCAAGCGGAGTAGTCCAGGCAATCAGTGCCCACCGAAGTTTCCACACCTGTGGGCTCCTTTCTGACGGAACGGTCAAATGCTGGGGAGTTAATTCTTTGGGTCAATGCGGAAACGGAGCGACAACGCTCCAGCAGACGACCCCTGTGGCTGTTAGCTCGCTTACGGGCGTTGTGACGCTGGGGGCTGGGGGTGGTGGTTCCGGCAGCGCGAATGGTCACACATGTGCGGTTCTGTCCGATGGCACGGTCAGGTGCTGGGGGGCGAACAGTGCTGGCCAACTGGGCGATGGGACAACGTCGCCTCGGACCACTCCCGTCGCTGTCAGTGGCCTCGCCGGTGCCGTCACTGTCGCGGGCGGATGGAAGCACACCTGTGCTGTCATTTCGGACGGTTCGGTCAAGTGCTGGGGGTACAACCTCCAAGGTCAGCTTGGGGACGGGACGACAGCTAACGGATTGACTTCTGCGGCTGTCTCGTCGCTCACCGGTGCTGTTGCAGTCGGGGCAGGGAGCAGTCACACGTGCGCGCTGGTATCCGACAGCACAGTGAAATGCTGGGGATTCAATGGTTATGGTTCCCTGGGGGATGGAACGACAGCCGATAAGCTCACCCCCGTCGCGGTGTCGGCTCTTTCCGGCGTGATGGCCTTAGCCATAGGGACTTTCCAGACCTGCGCGCTTCTTTCGGACGGGACGGTCAAATGCTGGGGACGCAATGAGTCTGGTCAGCTTGGGGACGGGACAACAGTCAACACACCCACTCCCGTCGCGGTTAGCAATCTTACGGGGGCAACGGCCATAGGCGCAGGAAACATTTACACCTGCTCACTCGTTTCCGATGGGACGGTCAAATGCTGGGGGTCCAATAGCTTCGGTCAGCTCGGCGATGGAACGAATGTTGACAAGGCAACTCCTGTTGTCGTCAGCGGCCTTACAAGCGCAATGGCCGTCACAGTTGGGTACCAGCACACCTGTTCGCTCCTATCGGACGGGACGCCCAAATGCTGGGGATACAACTTTCTCGGCCAACTAGGCGATGGCACCACGGCGACCAAGCCGACGCCCGTCGCCGTGACCTCTCTCGCCGGCCCGCTCGGCGTGAAACTCCCGCGCCTCCACGAATCCACCGCCTCCGGCGCCCCCGCCCGCCCCTTCCGTGAAGGGATCCGTACGGGTGGCAATAGCATTTCAGGCAACACATGCGTACTGGTTTCAGATGGAACAGTGAGGTGCTGGGGATCCAACGCTGACGGGCAGCTTGGCGACGGAACAACCGTTGACAAGACAAGACCCGTAACGGTGTCTTCTCTGACCAGTGCAGTTGCAGTTGCCACCAGGGGCCCTTCCGTGTGTGCGCTGGCATCGGATGGCAGCATCAAGTGTTGGGGAAAGAACTCATCCGGCCAACTGGGAGACGGGACATCCGTGAGCAGAACTGTTCCCGTGGCGGTTTCCGGGCTGACCGCGGCTATCGCGATCAGCGCGGGAGGCTCTCATGCCTGCGCTCTAGCGTCCGACGGAACCGTCAAATGCTGGGGAAGCAATGCTGGAGGTCAACTCGGCGATGGGACAACGGTGAATTCACTCACGCCGTTGACCGTAACTGCGCTTGTGGATGCCATCGCTGTCAGTGCGGGGCTCATCCACACGTGCGCGCTCCTCTCGGATGGTAGCGCCAAGTGCTGGGGGGATAACCCGTACGGTCAGCTTGGCGATGGAACGAATGTTGACAAGGCAACTCCTGTGCTGGTGTCCACACTAACTTCTTCGATCTCGCTCGCGTCAGGTGGTTCCCACACGTGCGCCTTGGGATCGGATGGGACCGTGAAATGCTGGGGAGCCAATGGCAATAATCAGCTTGGAGATGGGTCAACCGGTGCATCGGGAAGAACCCCCGTGACAGTTACTTCGCTGTCAAGCGTGGTTGCGATAACTGCCGGCGGCTCCATCTCGATAGCTGGCGACCATACATGCGCGGTGATCTCGGACGGAACAGTCAAGTGTTGGGGAGCGAATTGGAAAGGGCAGTTGGGTGACGGCACGACGGCCTTTAGATCAACCCCCATAGTAATCTCCGGACTTTCGGGCGTTCTTGCCGTCAGCGCCGGCTTCGACCATACCTGCGGCCTTCTGGGCAACGGCTCCGTCTTGTGTTGGGGAAACAACAAGTACGGCTCGCTCGGCGACGGGACGACGGTGAATCGGTTGACGCCCGTCCCGGTGACCAACCTGCCGTGATGTATGTGATCTCGGCACTCGATATTGCGAACCGCCCCGGTATCGAACCTACCGTAAGGGGTGATGGGGTGGGGATGAGACTCTTCGGTAGGCGCACCCTTCACGGGTGCGTCCTCAAGCGCAGGCTGAAGCCTGCGGCTACCATGGGGTAGGGGGGTGGGGATGAGAGAAAAGTCGTCAGCGAGACGTCAAGCGCCGGATCGTCTCGATGTACTCGCCCGCAGCTCGAAGGTCCCGCTCAATGATCTTGGCCGAGATAACTTCCATGTATCCCGCCGCAACATGTAAGCGAGAATGAAAGTTCGCAAATTTCCCCTTTATGTCTTCCTTCCGGATTTCAGGGACACGCTTTTCCAAGTCGATCAGATCCTCCTCCTTGCGGTGCGTCCCCGCCGTAATCTTCTTGTGGAAGCGGTCCTGCCTCGTAGCCATGTCGCACTCAACATCAATTCGTAGGGGCGCCCTCCAGGGCGCCCGATCGGGCGGCGTAGACGCCGCCCCTACGCGGAGGGAAACGTCCGGTGTAAAACCGGACGCTACCGGAACCTCCTTCACCGATGACGGCGAGGCGTCGCCTTGCGACGCCGAGCAATACGTCGGCTTCATCGCCGAGGACGTGCCGAACCTCGTCGCCACGAACGACCGCAAGGGCCTCTCCTCCATGGACCTCGTCGCCGTGCTCACGAAAGTCGTTCAAGAACAACAAAGACAGATCGAAGAACTGCGAATGCGCATCGAGAAGGATGAACGCTGATCCCGAAGGAACCGCGGATCACCTCCCTTCCGCGGTGCGTAGGTCCCAAACCGCAAGAGACGAACTGGGGCGCTTCTCGGAGAGCCCGAACGAGACCGCCTCCGACGCCATCCGATGGGAGACGCTCATGAACAACCTGGGGGCAGGCCTGACCGCGCGGACTGTACCCGCATGACAACGGCAAGATGGCATCGCTTCGGCGGACCCCTATGCGTGATATGCTACCACCGTGTGGCGTCGAGCACTTGCGGTTGGATTGATTCTCGCGGGGTGTGAGTCGGCCCAAACGGGGCCGCTGCCCGACGGGACCGAGTTGGAGATATCGGGTCAGCTTGTCGCCGGTTCGGCGGTGGAAGGAGTGCGTACCGGCGTGCGTGGCCTGACGGAAACGGAGCCGATCCCCGGCATCACAAGACCGGATGAAGGAGCAGGGACCTCACCGCGCCGGACCGGTAGGGAAAAGCGGCAATCGAGCTTCGAGGCCGGACAGCCGCTGCCGGACTACGGCCTCTTCTGCGTCACTTTCGAAGAGAACCCCCGCTCAGGGAAGGGGGCGGCGAACAAGCAAGGCCGTTTTGAACTGAAGATACAGGCTGCGGGGATTCCATTCGGATGTTTCGTTGTTGATCCGAGCGGAAAACGCATCGCAGACCTCTTCTTCGTCGGGGATAGACAACTCTCCTCCGGGGATCATGAGCTCACGGGCGCGATGGTCTTCGATCGCCATCAGAATCTGGGCCGGGTATGGGTTGATTTTTCCACCGCGGTTGCCTTGGCAGGCACTCCCCTCGAAACCGGTCCTTCTCCACCGGCCGAAGAAGATGCCTGGGATCCCACCGGCACGTGGGCGTTTGCTGAATGCCTCGACATCGCCGCAGACAAACCGTGCTCCGGCGCGGATCTCCTGCTCCACGCGGCGCTTTCCGCCACCTACCCCGCACTGTACTATCATCGGATTGAGGGACGCGACGACTTGACCGGGAAACGTAGATACCTATTCGACATCTGGCACGACAAAGAGAGCTACGTCGCGTGCGGTCAAACGGAGGGGATGAGCCGCCAACAGGCCCGCGACCTTCACGGGTTGGAACTTGATCCCGAAGTGAATACGACCCCCTTCGGTTTTCTCGGCGAGCCGCCGGGGCCGAACAGTTGGGATGCGAATGACTCCTGCGTGGGACCGACTGACCTGAAAGGAACGATCGGACGTTGCGTCTCCGTGACCGACCCCGGGTTACAGGCACTCTGCTACAAAAGCTGCTGGCAGAACTACGACTCGCAAGGATTGGCCACGTGTCATCGGGCTCGGACGTGGAATGACGCGTACATACAGCGGCACCTGGAATCGCTGGAGAGAGGCGAGAGTCCCGTGTACGACCGAGCCGCCTATCTGACGCTGCTCCCTTTCCCTCAACGTTCCTTGATCTCGTCCCTGGGAAGCAATGCCTTGCACCCTGAGATGCGGTACCAGAACGGCCATACGTGGTCGATAGCCACATTATCGATCAATCCATCGTACTTCAAGGACACTTCGGGCCGTTACCGTCAGTGTGACATTGTTTTCAGCTTCCAGATGAATGCTTCGCGCTTATCCCCCGAGGATGCCCTGGCGACGGCCGTCGTGGGGGCCAACGTGTCCAACACTTCACCCGATTTTCAGTGGTGCCTCCAGTATGCGAGGCAAAGCCTTCCACAAATCGGCCTGAACCTTTCAGATCCCACCGGGACCGGTATTCGCTTCCGCACACGGCTCCGGCGGGTGAAGGAGTAGTTGTCCTCGACGGATACTGAAATGCGCCCCCCCTCTGCCGGTTCCTCGTGCTCGTGCACGGTGTTGACAACTGCATCGCAACTGCCGGGGGCCTTGTGCTGATGCAGTGACACACTGTTATGCTCGAATGCCTGGAGGGGTGAAGAGATCGGAACGGATCGTGATTGCGGCACGCCCAACGCAGGCGTTCGAATCTTGACGAAATCCTCGAAGTTCACGCCGCACAAGTTGTAACTTCTCTTGGCCGTTTCACAGCCGACCCTTCGGAAAAAGGGGCCAACCATCGTAATGCAAGGATTTCGTCCGGACCCTCACGGAGGGTGTGGGTTTCGAACGGTCAGTACTTCGTGCCGTACGGTTCGGCTTCGATGGAGAACTTGACGTCCGGGTTGGCGGCGACGGCGTCGAGAAGGGCATCGACTTCCTTCACGTAAAACACCGGCGCGATGCACATCTCATTGGTGTCCGCAGACGGACCGAAGCCGATGGTCTCGGGGACGTCATCGTTGGCAAACTGGCATTCGAACTTCAGCTTGGCTCCCTTGGACTTCCTAAGGACCAGCGGATCGGGGAAAACCTGCAAAGGCGGGGCGGCCCAATCGTTGTTGAAATAGACCTGAGTTTCCTGACCATCTTCCACTTTCCAGATGGTGAACGTCTGGCCGTGGCGATGCATGTGGGAGGTCATGAGGAGGACGGCGACGTCCTCCTGAGGGTTCCATTCGCCGGTGGTCACCGAAGTGCCCTTGTAGGGAACGGCAATCTGGATTGAACCCGGAAGTTCGGGGCGCGCGAGGAAGTGCATTTGCTCGGGGGGCACGACTTCGATCTCGACCTCCGTCTCCCCGTAGGTGATCTTGTCGGAGGTGTTGATCCAGTGGCCGTTCAAGACCAGATGGCTGTTTGCCGGGATGAAAACGCCCACGGTACTTCCGGTGTCGATTCGGACGTTGCGGTAGATCGAGCCGACGAGTGTGTTCGAGCCGGCGATGAGCGCGAGTGAAGGGCCGCTGAAGAGATCGTGGGGCCCACCGGACGGGGGATTGGACTCGGAGTCTTGCCAATGATTCACGAGAAAGTGATGGCAGACCTCGCCTTTCTGCCGGACTTCCAGCCGGAGAATGGCGCCGTCTTCGAGATTGCCCATGGGCATGGCTTGGTAGACTTGGCGGTCGGAATACGGTTGAAGTTCGACGGGTCCGAGTTTGAATGTGTAGACTTGACCGCGCGGTCGGTTGGCGTCCGAACACGAGACGAGCAGTAATCCCCAGAAGAGAAATCGCCTCACTGGTTTCGAGCGTACTCATGGTGACCGCGGTTGTCAACATATACTGGCGGGAGTAGACTGTGCGGGTGAAAGTCTGGCAACTGATCAGATATCTGCTGAGCCCTCATGGGAAGGAGGAGACGATGGTGAAGGTGGGAGAGGCGGCGCCGGAGTTTGACGCGCCGGATCACACGGGAAAGACGAGGCGTCTTTCGGAGTTCAAAGGAAAGAAGGTGGTTCTGTGGTTTTATCCGGCGGCCGACACACCTGGGTGAACGGCCGAGGGTTGCGGGTTCCGCGACAAACTGAACGACTACGAGAAGCGAGGCGTCCAAGTTCTAGGGATTTCATTCGACTCGGTTGAGTCCAATGCCAAGTTCGCGCAGAAGTACAATTTCAATTTCCCGCTCCTGTGCGATACGGAGCGACGGGCCGGCCTGTTGTACGGCGCGTGCGACTCGAAGGAGGCGGGCTATGCGAAGCGGATCACCTACATCATCGACGTGGCGGGAAAAGTGACCCACGCGTTTCCGAAGGTGGATCCGCGGATCCACGTCGAGGAGATTCTAAAGGCAATAGGCTGAGCCGTACGGGAGACCCCAGAGTCCGTAGAATACCTGCGCTTCTGCCGCCGGATTCCATCATCGCGCCGGGCGCCGCCTGCCGCAAGCGCTTGTTCGGCGGCCCCTTGTACCGATAGGTTCATGGCAGCAGTTCCAGTGCCCGAGTGAACCCTCGTCCGATTCGGATCGCGCCGAAATCGCGCCGATCCGTCGTCAACACCCTGTAGACGTCCCGCCGCTCGGCCACGGCGGCCACCGTGCCGTCGACCAGCCCTATGTGGAGGTCCCTGAACCTGGCGTCGAACTCCAGCGCGCGAACGATGTCGGATGCCAGCGGAAGTTCGTATTCGTACCGCGTCCGAGCATCGAAGACGTCCGTGATCAACCTGCGCATGGCGCTTCGGTTTTCTCGCAGGAAGTAATCCACTTCCGCCAAGACGAGCCCCGGCACGATGACTACCCTTGCGGAGGTCAACACAGCTTCGTAGTCCGGGAAGCTCGGACCACCCTCGCCGGTGCGGGCCAGCGCACGAAGCAGCCCGCCGGTGTCGGCGATGACAGGCGCCGTCAATCTTCCAGGCCGCGGAACAGCTCTGACTCATCCCCGAGCTTCGTGTCCGTGGATTCGAACAGACGTGTCGAAGGAGGACGGCGCCCCGAGTAGTAGCGCGCAGCGACAACGCGCAGGCCCTTCCGGACCAGGTCAGAGGCGGAGAGCCCCGCGGTTCGCGCGCGCTTCAGAGCGCGTAGGTCCTCCTCGTCGAGACGAATCGTTGTCGAAATCAACCTTGCCATACATTCACCATACAACAACCACGGCGAGAAGACAAGGGATCGCGGCGGGAGTGGCCGCCCCGAGATCCTTGTCCGAGTACGCGCAGATCATGGTTCTTGGGTCGATCCGTGCCTCCACGCGAATGAGATCCTGAAGGCGCCGGGCGGGTAGCGGCCTCCAAAGCCATCTGATCGGGCTCTTTTTCAACGGCGCGCGCCGCTCGACGATATCCACTATTGGGGATACCCTTTCCCCCTGGCGCCGGCGCCAAATCGCAAGCGACTCTCCGGCCCCAAGAATTCCTGTGGAGGATTTATCCCTTCCGTGGCTCTCGGTCGGCTGATTCGGCGGCTTTGCCCTCTCGATACCGTGCATAAAGAAACGATCCGACCAGCCCGGCCAGTGCCACAATAATCGCCGCCATCCCCTGGGCATCCTTGTCGTGTGCAACCAGGTAGAAACCTCCGAGAATCGTGGCCCCGGCCAGGGCAAAACCCATCCATTGGCCGCGACCCTTTGATTGTATGTAGCGAGAACCTGGGGAGGCGGGATAGGGCCTTGGAAACTGAATTCTTGGAGCTGAATCTGTTGAATCTGAGTCTGCGAAGCCGCGCTAGCGCTCGTTTTCGGTTGCTCGCCCGGCATATTGCCGCCTTCCGACGGCATGACCTGGATTGGAGTCAGGCGACCGGAGACGGCTTGCGGGAAACAGGTGACGGGCTGGCTACGTACGCGAGGCCCAATGCTTTGAATGTCGTTCCCAGGTCAGCACCAACTGTTTTCCAATCGGTTGAGAGGGCCTCACTCGTGCTCAGTGGCACGTAGCGCGCTATCGAGGTCCCTGGTCCGAGGGTGCCCCAGAAATCGAGGACGCGTCCAAAGCCGTGAATTGCAGGGTGGGCTGAAAAGAGAGTTCTCACGCAGTTCATTGGATGATAGTATCAGAAATGATCGCGCCGGGGAATAGTGGTATGGCTGCGGATACAGGGTAGGGAGTGACGGACGATGCGGGCCTTACTTCCAGGAGAACGGGTGCGCCTTGGCCTGAATCCAGTCCTACTTCGGGTACCGGTAGAAGCCGCGGCCGGTTTTCTGGCCGAGGTGGCCGGCGTCCACGTATTTGCGGAGGAGCGGGGCGGGGCGGAACTTGGGATCGCCGATCTCGTGGTGCATGACTTCGAGGATGGCGAGACACACATCGAGTCCGATGAGATCGGCCAACGCGAGGGGTCCCATGGGCTGGTTCGTACCAAGCTTCATGGCCTTGTCGATGTCCTCCGCCGTGGCCAAGCCTTCCTGAAGCGTGTAGATGGCTTCGTTGATCATCGGCAGGAGGATGCGGTTGACGATGAATCCGGGTTGCTCGACACATTTCACGGCAGTTTTGCCGAGTCTCTCTGCGAGATCTTTCGTGAGCATCTGAGTTTCTTCGCTGGTGTCGAGCCCCGGAACAATTTCCACGAGCTTCATCAGGGCGGGCGGGTTCATGAAGTGCATGCCGACGACCTTGTCCGGTCGCGACGTCGCGGCGGCAAGCTTGGTGATGGGGATGGAGGAGGTATTGGAGGACAGCACGGCATTCGGACGCAGAGTCTTATCCAGCTCTTTGAAAATCGAAAGTTTCAGGTCCACTCTCTCCGTCGCAGCTTCGATGGCGAAGTCACAGGCTTGCAGGTCGGCAATCTGCGAGGTGGATTTCAACTTCTGCTGAGCGTCTTTCGCCTGTTGTTCGGAGATGACTTTCTTCGCCGCGAATTTGTCCAGCGACTTTCGGATGGCCGCCATCCCCTTCTCGATTTGCTTCGGGGCGACGTCGTGGAGAACGACCGAAAATCCGGCGGTCGCGCAGACCTGCGCGATGCCACTGCCCATCTGCCCTGCGCCAACCACTCCGATGGTACGAACGTCGATCAAAGTCATCTGCCTCCGGGCATGATAGTCGCGCGGTTCATTTAGAGCAAGCCAGCCATGGATGGTGCGGTACTTGCCGCAACGGGCGGAGCGTGATGCGGAGCCTTGGAATGGCAAGTGCCAGCCATGGATGGTGCGGTACTTGCCGCAACGAGAGCGGCCCATGGATGGGCGGCGTTGGGACGGCAAGTGCGATGACGGCGACCCATCGAGTGCCTCTTCGACGCTTGACTTGGGGACTCAAATCGTCAACAACTGCACGAAGCTGGAGGCCTGAGTGATGAGACGAAAACTGATGGTCATGATTCTCGTGACGGCATCGTTGGCGGCGTGCGGCGATGCCTATGAGGGAACGGATTCGAGCCCCTGCACGGTGGTTGAAGCATCATTCGGTGTGATCCAATCGGAAGTTTTCTCGAAGTCGTGCGCGTTTTCCGGATGCCACGGGCGCGGATCCAAGAATGCGGGTCTGAACCTGGATGCGAACGGTGGCGACGTTTATGAGAATCTGGTCGGGGTTGATTCAACGGAAGTGACGCTGAAACGCGTGGCTGCGGGGGATCCTGAGAACAGCTACCTCGTCAAGAAACTCGAGGGCAAGGACATTGTGGAGGGCCGTATGCCGCTCACGGGCGCCAAGCTCCCTTCGTGTAAGATCCAAGCCGTTCGGGACTGGATCGCCGCCGGCGCGCCGAAGAACTGACCGGTATCGCTTTCCCGCGGCGGGTATGGGGCGAAAAGGGGAGCCAGGCTTCCCCACCGACTTGATTGGTTCATCCCGTGTGTTAGTATCACCTCGTGTTATGTGGGGTTAGGAGCGGGCTGCGCGGTGTTCCCGGCGCACAAGTCGCCTTGGCGCGCCTTCAACCTGTGCGTTTCGGGTCGGTTCTCTTTCTGAGCTTCCTCTTTTCGGCCTGCGGGGACGGAGGTTCGCCGCCACCTGACCTCCCATCCGGAGAACCGCAAGCCGTTTCCGCTTCTTCACCCGACCCGCCTGACACGATGGCCACCTGTCCCTCCGATGCCTCGGATGGAAACAGCGTGTCGGTGGGTTTCTCCTCACCCGTTTCGGGTGCGGCTTTCTTCTGCAAGTTGGACAACAAGGCAGCCGTGCCGTGCGCCTCGCCGTTCGAAACGGGTCCGCTCGCGGTGGGCGCTCACAGCTTGACCGTGGGATCGCGGGACGGGAACGGCAACACGGATCCCACGCCGGTCACCTGCCAATGGTCCGTGGCGCGGGATGCAAACTCGGAAGGGACCAAGCCGCCGTCGGCCTCTGATCTGGGCGCTCCTTCAAGTGTGAACATCGTGCCGGGGAATGGGTCGATGACCCTGAGTTGGACGGCCGTCCCACAAGCTGTGAGCTACGAGATTCTCTACAACACCCAAACCTTTTTTGTGGGACCGGAAGGGGGGGTCGTCACCGCTTCGAAGTCGGTGGTGACGACCGCCACCCAGGTGACGATTGCGGATCTTTCAAACGGAACGAAGTATTTCTTTGCCGTTTTTGCGATCGATTCGGCCGGAAAGAAGAGCGGAGCCTCCACCGAGGTCAGCGCGACGCCCGTTGCACCGGTGGTCACGGCTCCCACCGATACGACCGCGCCGATCTTCCTGGGATTGACGTCGGCCGCCTCCCTTTCCAGCACCCAGATCAATCTCGCCTGGACGGCCGGGAGCGACAATGTGGCCGCTCCAGCGGACCTCAGTTACAAAATTTGCCAAAGCACGACTTGGGGGGCGTGTCAGACGGCGTTCGCGGCGACGTACACAACGACGGCGGGGGCCACAAGCTATTCGGTGACCGGTCTTACGGCCTCGATGCTTTATTACTTTGTCGCGCGCGCGCAGGACCCTGCGGGAAACACCGATGGCAACACGATTCAAAAGAGCGCGACGACGCAGGCCGGTGCGGATACGACACCGCCGACGTTTTCCGGGATTTCCTCGGCCACCGCGGTTTCGAGTAGCAAGATCAATCTTGCCTGGTTCGCGGCCTACGATGGCGTCACCCTGACCAGCGCCCTGGTGTATGACGTTTGCCAATCCACAACATCAGGCTCATGCGCATCGAGTTTCGCAGCCACCTATTCCAGCTCGGCCGGCGCGACGGCTTACTCCGCAACCGGCCTCACTCCGGACACCCCTTACTACTTTGTTGTCCGCGCGAAGGACACGGCGGGCAATCGCGATACGAACACCGTGCAGAAAAGTGCAGTGACGAGTGTGACGCAGGTTGCCCAAGCAGTGACCGCCCACATGGGGGGCCACTCTTGCAGCCTCCTGGCGGACGGCTCGGTGAGTTGTTGGGGAATCAATACCTACGGCCAACTTGGGGATGGTACGACCGTGAACAAACTCACCCCTGTGGCCGTGAGCGGCCTGTCCACTGCCTTGGCGGTGTCAGGGGGCGACTCACACACCTGCGCCCTTCTTTCCGACGGCACGGTGAAATGCTGGGGATACAATTTCTACGGTGGGCTTGGGGACGGGAGCACGGCCCACAGATCGACCCCGGTGGTGGTGAACAGCCTCTCGGGCGCGGTGGCCGTCGCGGGGGGTGGATCTTACACCTGTTCGCTACTGTCCGATGGCACGGTGAAGTGCTGGGGGTACAACAACTCGGGCCAGCTTGGGGACGGGACGACAGTGGGCAAATTGACGCCCGTGGCCGTGAGCAGCCTCTCGGGTGCTGTGGCCGTTGCGGGGGGCGGCACTCACACCTGTTCCCTTCTTTCCGAGGGGACGGTGAAATGCTGGGGGTACAACAACTCGGGCCAGCTGGGGGACGGGACAACAGTGTACAAATCGACGCCCGTAGCCGTGAGCAGTCTCTCGGGCGCCCTGGTCGTCGCAGAGGGCACCTCGCACACCTGTTCTCTGCTTTCCGATGGGACGGTGAAATGTTGGGGGTACAATGTCTCCGGCCAGCTGGGGGACGGGACGACGGCGGACAAGTCAACCCCGGTAGCCGCGAGCAGCCTCTCGGGCGTAGTGGCCGTTGCGGGGGGCAACAATCACACTTGTTCCCTCCTTGCGGACGGAAAAGTGAAGTGCTGGGGGCGCAATGATTTTGGCCAGCTTGGGGACGGGACGACGATGAACAAGTCAACTCCTGTGACCGCGAGCAGCCTCTCGGGCGCCGTAGCCGTCTCAGGAGGTGTCTATCACACCTGTTCCCTTCTTTCCGAGGGGACGGTGAAATGCTGGGGGGGCAACGGGTACGGTCAGCTTGGGGATGGGACGCTCGTGAGCAAATCGACCCCTGTGACCGTTCCCATAACCGGGGGAGCGCTCGGCGTGATTTCGCCCAACCTCCACGAATCCGCCGCATCCGGCGCACCGGCGCGGCCCTGGCGGGAGGGCTTGAGCGGTGGAATGGATCATTCTTGCGCGATCCTTTCGGATGGCACGGGACGATGCTGGGGGGAAACTACTGGTACCAGTTAGGCGAAGGGAACTGGGCCTACGACGACAAGTCCGTCCCCGTAGTGGTGACGAGCCTGAGCGGCGCCGTGAGCATCACGGGAGGGGTCTACCACACTTGCGCACTGATCGCGGATGGTACGGTTCGGTGCTGGGGGTATGGGTCCTCCGGCCAACTCGGGAGCGGGGGAACCTCGTCGAATGTGGCTCCGACGGCGGTCTCTTCTCTCTCCGGCTCGAGCGGAGTCTCAGCGGGCCAGATCCACACCTGCGCGCTTAAGTCCGACGGTACGGCCAAATGCTGGGGGAACAATCTGTACGGTCAACTGGGTGACGGAACGTCAACCAATAGAACAACGCCCATAAGCGTCACCTCGCTGACCGGCGTGCTGGCGATCTCGGCAGGGGGTTCTCATACGTGCGCCCTGCGCGTCGACGGAAGCGCCATGTGCTGGGGGGCCAATGACTACGGACAGGTAGGCGATTCGACGTCGGCGAACAAGAGCGTTCCCACCGCCGTAACGTCCCTCTCCGGCGGCGTCGCGGTGGTCGCGGGTGGCAGTGGGTCGTGCGCGCTCTTGGCCGACGGCACGGTGAAGTGCTGGGGACGCAACAACTATGGTCAAATCGGAGACGGTACAACGGTGGACCGTCTGTCACCCACCGCAGTCTCGGCCCTCACGAGCGCCACCGCCGTCTCCGGAGGCCAGTCCCACAACTGTGCCCTGATTTCGGATGGATCCATCAAGTGCTGGGGGTATAACGCCTACGGTCAGATCGGAGACGGCGCCTCCGTGAACCGCACGACGCCCGTTGCCGTTTCGGGGCTGAACTCCGCCGCGTCCGTAACCGCGAGGGGTTCTCATTCGTGTGCCCTGCTTTCAGACGGGACCGCAAAGTGCTGGGGCCGAAACAGCTCGGGCCAAGTTGGCGATGGAACGTCCATCCAGCGGCTGGTCCCCACTCCCGTGACAGGGTTGCCATAGCCGATGAAATCAAACAGATGAATCGTCTGGACGCGGGCGCCATCCGAGTATTGTTCTGGGTCGGCATGGCGGTGGTTTCCTGCAAGATTGACGCCTCCAGCGTGGTCAGCGAATCGTTGGTCTACGGGAAGATCACGGATGGCGATGGGAATCCCCTGGGCGGAGTGCAGGTGCAGGCTCTCCTCGGCGGACGGATTGAGAAGTCTGCCTTCTCGATGACGGTTGACGATCCTTCCTCGATCGAGGATGATACCGGCGCCTACCGGGTCTTCGGCGTGCCCGGAGGAGACGTCCAAATCCGATTCACCCGGGAAGGATTCGCGCCGAAATTCCACAGCATCACACTCGCGCAAAAGAACCTTCGATTGGATACCACTCTGGTACCGATGGATGGGCGTCTGAAAATAAACGTTCAGAGCATTATCGGTCCACAGGCCGGCGCCAAGGTCATTGTAAGCCACCCGAACTACGACCTGGCATCGCCGTCTGCTTCTCCTTCGCGGGGCATCGAGGCGCGGCGAGCGAGCCCTCGCACGCGCTCCACGGGATCGGATGGGATCGTGAGTTTCGACGAATTGCCCGCCGACGATGGCTTTGTCGTCACCGTGCCGGACGTGGACCTCGACAACGACGGCGTGGGGGACATGGAGGGGGGCAAGCAAACGGCCAACCTCATGAAATCTTCGCCCTCCGTGGCGCGCTCGCTCAACTTTTTTCTCAACAAGAAGGTGACCTACACGGGTACGCTTTCCGTTCAGGTGTACGGCGTATCGGGGCCGGTACCTGCGGCGACCGTGACCCTCGTGAACTCCGAGCACGGTCTGACCACGGAACGCAAGACGAACGAACTCGGCGTGGCCGACTTTTCGTCCCTCCCCACCACCACGGGCTACCAGATCTACGTCAGTCCTCTCGACACGGACGGCGACGGCGAATTCGACTACGAGGCTTACATCCACCCCATCAACGACCTCAACGAATTCGGCGACAGTCCGGGCGTCGCGTCCACCTTTGCCCTCAACACCTACACGGGAACCACGGTCAAGGTCCGGCTCAAGCGGGCGGCCACGTTTCGAGTGGTGTACACGGACATCGGGGCGGACGATGCCGTGGCGCCGGGTGACAAGATCAGCATTCTTTTCTCGCATGAGGTGGAGAAGTTGAGCGTGGATGAGCCCAATCAGGATCTCTTCATGGCCGCCGATCTGAACCGCGATGGATCATTCGACTGTTCGGTGGACTCGGCTTCCTCCTCCGAGTGCATCCCGTTCAAATCGGCCTTGGACAGCAGTCCCGGAACGAAACTGACGATCGAATTTGTGGAGAAGCCGCGCGCGGGGTTCCGGTACCTGCTCGATATGGGATTTGTGTCCTCGACAGCCGGACAACTCCTACAGTGGGACGATCCCACGAATGCCTCCCTGATGTTCTGGGTGAGGTCGGGTGCGAGCAAACCGACCAGCCCGACGATAGCCCTCTGCTCGGTCTCGGCGCTCAGTTGCAGCACCCCCGTGGCTACGGCGATCAATTACAACACCGTGCCGGATCTTCAGTGGCCCTCCGTTGCCGGCGCCCTCGAGTACCGCTTGTACGCCAAGAATTCGAAGGGCGTTACGGGGTGGGTGCGCCTGGCCTCCTTCGCGCCGCGCTACCCGGAGGGCACGGAATTCATCACGGACAGTCAATACACCATGCCGAGCGTGTTTCTGATCTATCCCACGCTGCCTACGAGCATCTTCGGCGGGTCCACCTCGGTCACGTATGCGGTCACGGCCGTAAGCTCGGATGGAATCGAAGGCGACATCGATGCCTCCCGCGCGTTGGTGCTGTCGGACAAGGTGGCGCCGCTCAACTTCGGCACGATCATGACTTCCACGGACCAGAGCGTCGTACCGGGGCAGGATGGGTCAAAAATCAGGGCCAGCAGCAGTTCCGCCGACAACACCAAGTCCACGGATACGGGGGTGACTCCTCCCACGGACTCAAAAAAAATCCAGGTGATTGTCCGGACCTTCCTCGAACCGATGAGCGGTTCGGTAAGCATCGATGTCATTGAGGAGGGGACGGCGGGCTGTCCCGCCTCGGGCGCAGCCAATGTGGAGTCGCTGTCGAAGCCGAGCTGGGTGTGGGGGCCGTTGGCCATGGAGGGGGTCATGGACATCACCATCGGTTCGAACAGGGACAACTCGGGTGACTGTCTCTTGTTGAAATTCGACGGGATCAGCGACGCGTCTGGAAATCGGGAATCGTTGACGACCCCCACCTCGAATCCCAACCCGACCTACGGCTTTCTGGTGTGCAGCGGGGACGTCTGCATCTATCAGCTGGATTGAGATGAGGCCGTCTCGAAGGCGGAGCGCGCGGCGGTGGGCCGCCGGTGTCGCTTGCGCTGTGGTTCTGGGTGTCCGGGCCGCTGAGGCATCCGCACAATCCAGCACGCCGACACCGGTATTTGTCGTGGATGGCTCGAACAAATTGGTTTCGATGGATCGGGTGAGAGCGGCCGTGGAGTCGGCGGGGTTCTCCTTGAACGGCATCCGGCCCGCGAAGAAGAAGACGGACAAGACCTATGTTCTGTGCGAAGAAAGCGCCAAGTCCGAGGCCGTGCGCCTGGTCGATCAACTCGGATTGAGCGCGGAGATTCTGACACGGGGGAAGATAAAGCAGGCTCCGATCATGCTCGTCCTGGGGGCCGACTGGGCCGATCCGCCCGGACCCAAGAAGACCGTTCGCAACACCAAGCGGCGCCGATCCCGATCCCTCCCTTGGATGGTTGGTCTTGCGGCAGGGTTCATTCCCGTCGGCTCGCTGACCCAGGACGAATTGGGGGAGCAATCTTCTTATTCCCAGTCGATGGACGTGGGGCCGGAGCTGACGATCGAAAGAGTTTGGGCGCGATGGATTTCGACGGGGTTGGCCCTGTCATCCCTGGTTACTTTCCATGCCGAAACGGAAAACCTCAATGAGCCGGAGGCCAGTTCGAATCTTGGCCAGCAAATCATGCTGGCTCCCTACCTGCGCGTTTCACTTCCGGTGGCGGATGAATACACGGCGTTTGCGAGGGGAGGGATCGGTCCGGCCTACTTTCGGCCGAACGGCGACGAGGAGACGCAAGCGGCAGGCTACTCAGGCTCGGCGGGCGTCGGTGCGATGTGGTCCGCGAAAAAAAAGAAGTCACTCCGCCGGTGGAGCGTGCTCGGTGAAGCCTCGGCGCACTTCACGCAGTTCTATCCCTACATTATCAACAGTTGGACACTCTACTACGCCCGGCTCGGCTTGGGCGTGGGCTATCGGTTCTAAGCTCGACTTTTGCCATTTTTTGAAAGGTTTATGTTGGTCATTATGCGTAGGGGAGGGTCTTCAGACCCTCCCGACAAGAGGGAGCATCTGAAGATGCTATTCTGTTAGAGGCTCTTAACTTCGCAGTAGACGGGGATGAGCCACTCGGGGCTCCGTTCTCCGAGGATCAGATCGGGTGTCAGCCGGGCGCATACGCCGGCGAACCGTCCCCCGATCACGAATATTCCAAGGTTGAGCCGGAGGTCCCCGTACTTGGCCAACCCCAACTCGCGCGGCGCGCGGAAAGGCGGGGGTAGCACCAGTTTCTGGAGAGCGCCTTCTCCGCGCCGGGCCTTTGCAACCAAGCCGAGCCACGATGCGCGATTCAAATGTGCCCCCAGACGGATTCCCTTTCCCTGGTTTCGATCGGCCGGCTTGTATAGGTAATCGTTCTGTTGGCGGATCGCCCGGTCCGCAGGAGGTCCGATGAGAATTCGGGGAATGTGCGGTTCCAGGCGTATTCGCTCTTTGGGCGGCAGCGAGTCGAGCGCCCATTGGAGGGACGCCTTGTGAAAGCCCGGATCGGAGTGGAAGGACCCGACGACGCAAATGGCTTTCGAGCGGTACGCCGCGAGGAAGGACCTGAAGTCGTGAGGCCGCGTGAAGATTTCGCGGGAAGTGGCGCGGCGGTAGATGATGTCGATGGGCGTTTTACCGCGGTAGAGCCGACCAGCCCGGAAATTCAGCTCTCGCGGATCGACCGTCATGCTGGGCAGGCCGCGGTCCACCAGGTAGACCGCGATGTTCGTTTGGTCCTGCCGCGTCTTAACTTCGCGGTAGTCCATGATGGCCACGAGAGGATTTGACTTCGGGCGTCGTCCCGAGGTCGCGCAAAACTGCCGGTAGGATTCGAGGAGGGTGTCCAGGAGAGCTTGTCTCACGGAGAGAGATTCGAATCGCCGGGCGTGCGAACCGAGGAACGGCCCCATGACTTCGAGGTAGTGGCTGTTCAATCGATCGGAATAATCGATGTAGGCCGTTCCGTCCGTGTTGATTTCCAGGAATTGAGGCCCTCGGGTCGTCCAATACGCATCAATTCTGGCGATGGGGACGGCGCGTGGGTAGCCGGCTGGCGCAGTTACAAACTCCTCTTGAAGCCGAGAAAATCCCATGCCTTGTACTCTTCTCTCCCGTAGCCTTTGGCGGGTGAAGGACTCCAAACCCCCGGCAACCGCGGAGGATAGCCGGCGGAGAAGGTTCGTTTCAGAAGCGGAGAGGACGAGGGGCAGTCCGAGCAGGGGAAGGGGTTTGTTGCCGTACTTCAGGCGGGCCGAATTCGGCGATCTTCGAAAGGGCTGGGC
Organism: Nitrospirota bacterium; assembly: GCA_016180645.1. Lineage (NCBI taxonomy): Bacteria > Pseudomonadati > Nitrospirota > Nitrospirota bacterium. Next base: position 81,490 of record JACPAV010000015.1, read on the forward strand.
ATTTCGAACCACGAAGCCCGCCTGTGCGAGGGGTAATACTTCGTGCAACCAGTACATGGTGATTTAGGAGTGGACAATTTACGGACAGGAATCCTTTCCCACGACCCGATGGATGGCGTGAAATCGGCGGGGCAAAGACTCGCGGACGCTCCAGCGCAGTGCTATCCGTATCTCCGTCGGATGGCACTCCCTGGAGAAAGAGAAAAGCCGCGCCCCAAGCGGAGCCTGGGGCGCGGGGAAGTTGTGACTGCCTTACTTCGGCTGCTCAGCCGGAGCTTCAGCCGGAGCTTCGGCCGGGGCGCCCTCAACCGGTGGGGCTGCCTGCTCCATCGGAACCGGGGCTACCGCCTCGGCAGGGGGCATCGTCGGGGGAGCCGAAGACTCCTCCGCTTGCTTGGTGCAACCGGCAACGCTCATGACAAAGAAGAGCGCCGTTGCGGAAATCAATTTCTTCATGTGGATTCCTCCTTCGTTGGAATATCGGCCGGGATTACCCTTGCCGACGGTGAATTGGGCAGGTCGAAACCCCCGGGGGGGTCAGTTGAACCAATTCTTGATGCTGACTCATTTATGACGCGGCGCATTATAGGTAGAGCCACTCCGGATGTCAAGCCTAACCGCGATAAAAAATTCCTGTTTTCAGGGCGTCACGAAACCGGGGCGGGCAGATCGATCCGGAACTCCGTGCCTTTGTGGGGATCACTTTCCACCGAAATGGTTCCCTTGTGCTTCGTGACGATCTGGTGGCAGATGTAAAGCCCCAGCCCGGTGCCCTGGCCTGCCGGCTTGGTGGTGTAGAACGGTTTGAAGATGTCCACCAGGATGTCTTTCGGAATGCCGCTGCCGTTGTCCTTGCAGAAGAAGATGACGGACCCGCCTCGACCGTCGTCCCGACGAAGGCGAGTTCCGACTTCGATCTTCCCGCCCTGATTCGGCAGGGCCTGGATGGCGTTCTGGATGATGTTAATGGCGACTTGTCCGAGCTGCGAGAAATTGCCGACGATCATCGGGAGTTTCTCTCCAAACGATTTCGTAATCTCGACGGGGCTGCGCTTGTACTTGTTGTAGAGCACGCGGAGGGCGTCCTCCACCACGTCGTTCAGGTTGATCATTTCCGTGTAGCTTTCCGATTGCCGAGAGAGATCGAGGAGACTCCGGATGATATCGCGCGCCCGCTGTTGCTCTTTAAGAATGAACTTGAGATCGTCTTTCACGGCCTCGACGTTTTCGCCCTGCATGGCTCTCTTCTCTTCCACGTCTTCGAGAATGCTCTGAATGAGGCTGTAGGCGCTGGCGAGGGGATTGTTGATCTCATGGGCCACGCCGGCCACGAGTTGTCCGATGGCCGCAAGGCTTTGGGAGCGGACCAATTCCTCCTGCGTCTGTTCCTTCTCCTTCAATGCCTCTTCGAGTTCGCGCGTCCGTTGCTGGACCTTTTCTTCGAGGTTGAGGTTGAGCACCTTGATCGTTTGGTACGAGATCGCATTTTGGAGCGAAACGGCCGTTTGGTTGGCGATCGTGCGGAGGAGGTCCATGTCTTCATCGGAGAAATGCCCGCCGTCCTTCCGTTCGCCCAGGATGAGCAGACCCTTCATCTCCTCCTGGAACAGGATGGGGAGGATCACGGTGGCTTTCACCGCGTCGAGTGCGGGGATGCACATGGGGCAGAATTCGCGGAGCCGGGGCGATTCGAGAATTTCATACGTGGTCAGTTCCCGTCGCATGGTTTTGAGGAGCTGCACCAGTTCCGTATCGGCCATGAGCACGACGTCCGACGCTTGCAGGGGCGCGTCCCCTTCCGTCATGACCACCTTGAAATCGCCGCCGGAGGACGTGGGGAGCAGGAAGACGCCGTGCGACAGATTCATGTATTTCACGAGGGTGTGGAGGACCTGGCGGAGGATCTCGGTGACGTCGAGAAGATGCGTGAGGCGCGAGCTGACGTCCTGGATCGCCTTCTGGTACGAGTAGTCCACCCCCATCCGCCGCGCGAGCCACCGGCTGAGGCGGCGTTGCAGCGGATACACGAGGATCAGAGTCAGCAGGAAGATGAGCCAGGCGAAGCCGAGGGCGTAGATGAAGCCGATCTTGTCGGCGAGCCAGAAGAGGATGACGAGATTCGCGCCGTAGATGAGAATGGCCGGGACCGAGGCAAGGGTGAAGGACAGGCCCTGCGTGAAGAGGCGGTCCATCGTGAAAAGGTCGAATCGGATGATGCTGTAGCCGACGGCGAGCGGGTAGGCGATGAGGAACAAGAAGAGAGGGCCGAGGGGGATGACCACGTCCGTGAAGGTCATGATCGCCAGCGGAATGATGACGGGACCGAAGGAGACCCACCCGCCGACGTTCAGCGCCTTCGCGCGCTGACGGTCCAGGCTCGTCGGTGGATGGCGCCACTTGTACATGCCCACCACGCCCAGGATGCCGAGGGAGGCCAGGGCGTAGAGATTGGCAGCGGTGCTGACGGTGCGATAGGTCGCGCCTCCCCTCATCGAGGCCAGCGCAAGACCGATCAACAGGACTGTGGACAGGGCGGCGATCGTTCCAAGCCACCTCCATCTGGCCTTGGCCGAGATGGCGAGCGGATAGGGAACGTGGAGGTAGCCGACGGCCACGGCGAGGGGAAAATAGCAGTAGAAAATCATCGAGAGCGGCACGAAACGATGGCCGAGGGTCAGGTCGTAGAGGCACAGTACGGCGGCACCGACGCCGTACATGATGATGAAAAACGGGAGGGCGGTGGCCACGTGATGGCGCCGGACGAAAATGACGAAGCCGAGGAGGAGGTAGATGAAGGCCACCCACGGAAGGACACCGATCGAGTAGAACCAGTCCCGAGCCGAGAAGTCCATCGTGGCGACGGAAACGGTCTGAATCTTTCCGTTTCGCCGGATGGAGTAGCTGACGCTTTGGGAGAGAGCGTGTGCGATTCCGATTTCGTCGTCAAAGTCTCTTCGGGACATCGTTCGCAAGGCTTTCCCATTGATCGTGAGGATTTGATCCCACGTTTTCAGTTCCGCTTCCCGCCCCGTCCATCCCTCAAATCCGGAGTAGAAGACCGAACCGGCGCGCGTCATGAGAAAACCCTGGAACGGTTTCCCAATCCGGCTGACGGAGTCGTACAGCCCCAGGACGGCGGCGGGCGCGATCACCGCCATCATGACGACGACGAGGGTCCATCGGGACCAGTGGGTGCCGTGGTGGGCGGGCGGATGAATGGGATCGTGCGGGGAGTGGACGTGTGAAGTCACACGACTCCCTTGCTAAAGCACGCGGAGGAGTTCGTAAGCCGTGACGGGCTTGTCGAAGCCCTTGATCTTCAGATCGGTGAGGGCACGGGCTTCCACCCGGCCGCTGACTTGCGCGTGGGCCGCCTCCGAGAGGAGGATCTGGCCGGGGGCGGCGGTGGATTCCAGACGAGAGGCCAGATTCACCGTGGATCCCAGGGCGGTGTACTCCTTCTTGTGTTGGGAGCCGAGCAGGCCCGCGACCACGCGGCCTCGAGCCACGCCCACGCCGATTCGGAGCTCATGCAGCCCGCCGTTGCGGTGAGACGTGAGCTCGGCGCTCATGGACTGAATTTTCTGCCGTATTTCCTCCGTGGCGCGGATGGCCCTGAGACAATCGTCCTCGAACGAGACCGGCGCGCCGAAGATGGCCATGATGCCGTCCCCGATATGCTTGTCGATGATTCCGTTGTGCTTCATGATCGTCTCGCCGATTGGGGTGTAGTAGTGGCTTTCGAGGTCGCGGGAGAGGGCTTCGGGCTCGGCCAGTTCGCAGGCCTGCGTGAAACCGCGGATATCGACGAACACGATCGTGGCGTCCTGCCGCCGGGGATTCAGGAGCTTCGGGTTCCGCTGGATGTGCTCGAAAATCTGGGGCGACACCAGTTGGCGCAGTTTCTTCTTGAGATAGAAATCGCGGATGCGGATCCGCAGTTCCTCGTTTTCGAACGGCTTGGTCAGGAAACCGTCGATCCCGTGGTTGGTGGCGTCGATGGCGCTTTCGAGGGTGGCGTAGCCGGTGAGGACGATGCGGGTGAGGTCGGGGCGTATGCCGCCGATCTGTTCGAGGGTCTCGATCCCGTCCATCCCCGGCATTTTCAGGTCGGAGATGACGATTTCGATGCCCGGCTCGGATTGAACCATCCGGACGGCCTTGCCGCCCTCTTCGGCCAGGTGGATGGCATAGGATTCTCGCTGGAGCGCGCGGTGGATGCTCCGCCGCACTCCCTCTTCGTCGTCGACGACCAGCACTCCGATTCCGGCGGAATCTTCCATGGTGGTGGGAGTATACCCCAAAGCGGGGCGTGCGTCACCCCCGGAAGCGGGGCGAATTGACGCAGTGCGTCAACAGGAATGGGGTCATGTAGGAATGGTGCCATGGAGTCATGTAATCATCGGGTCATGTGTTCATGTTCCCATGCGGCCATGGGGTCAAGTGGCCGGCGTAGCGCCCCGGGCAGGAGGGGGACCGGGGCTCGCCATTGCCGCCCGAGGGATCTACAATGGGCCGATGCGGTTCCGCACGGCCATTGTCGACGAGCAGGATATTCGAGATGCGCGCCGTTTGACGGACGAGGACAGGGCGAGAATCATGCGTGAGCTGGCAAGATGGGCCGATCCACTGTGGAAACTTCCAGAGGAAAGAACATGGGGATTTTCGAGACGCGACTTGAGGAGACGTTCCAAAGGGCCGTCGGCGCGCTAGAGAGAAAACATTTCCGCTTCTTTCTCATTGGCGCGGTTGCGCTGGGACACCGTCTTGTTCCCCAGGCCACGCAGGACGTCGACATCATCGTCGACCCGATGCCTTTTGGACCGGAGGCCGTCCTTGGCTCGATGCTCGGGGCCGGATTCGATCTCGACACCTCGAAGCATTCCAAGGAGGGCCTGCGCCGTTTCTTCGCCCAAGGGCGCTTCATCCGATTCTACCGCGACGTGCACTGGGTGGACCTGTCCGTGGTGACGACCGGGCAGGACCGGCGTGCGCTCGACAACGCCACACCTCTGAAGGTATTCGGCCGCAGGGTTGCGGTTGCGACGGTCGAGGATTTGCTTGTCTACAAACTGCTTCGGGACGAGCCGAAGGACATCGAGGACAGACACTTGATCATGAGCCGCCGGCTGCCGGAACTGGACCTTCGTTACGTGGAGGAAGCGGTGGTGGGGACCTACGATCCGCGAGCACGGCGGTTGTGGGCAAAGCTCAAGGCGGAATATCGGCGGAAGAGGCGACGCCGCGCGGCGCGGGAATGATTCGTGTCAGGGGAGGTTTTGCACTTGGACGGGGGTGGATTTGTTGGTCGTTGTTCCGTCGCCGAGTTGGCCGTTGGCATTGTTGCCCCAGCATATCACTGTGCCGTCGGAAAAGAGGGAACAGGTGTGATATTCGCCCCCCGCGACGGCCACACCGCCCGAGAGGCCGCTCACGGCCACGGGGGTCGATTTGCTTGCCGCCGTCCCGTCCCCAAGCTGACCTTCGAGATTGCGCCCCCAGCATTTCACCGTGCCGTCGGAAAGAAGGGAACAGGTGTGAGATTTGCCCGCCGCGATGGCGACAGCCGCGCTCAGCGTGGACACAGCGACGGGGGTCGATTTGTCCGCCGTTGTCCCGTCCCCAAGCTGACCGGAGAAATTGTACCCCCAGCATTTCACCGTGCCATCGAAAAGAAGGGAACAGGTGTGATAGTAGCCCCCCGCCACGGCCACGCCGCCCGACAGGCTGCTCACGGCGACGGGGGTCGATTTGGGCGCCGCCGTCCCGTCCCCAAGCTGACCGTAGAGATTGTACCCCCAGCATTTGACCATGCCGTCGGAAAGAAGGGAACAGGTGTGATAGTAGCCCCCCGCCACGGCCACACCGCCCGACAGGCTGCTCACGGCCACGGGGGTCGACTTGTCCGCGGTCGTCCCGTCCCCAAGCTGACCGTTGACATTGCGCCCCCAGCATTTCACCGTGCCGTCGGAGATGAGGGAACAGGTGTGAGAGTAGCCCCCCGCCACGGCCACGCCGCCCGACAGGCTGCTCACGGCCACGGGGGTCGATTTGTCCGCCGTCGTCCCGTCCCCAAGCTGACCGAAGTTATTGATCCCCCAGCATTTGACCGTGCCGTCGGAAAGAAGGGAACAGGTGTGATTGCCGAGGTGGGCGGTGAGGCCTTCGCGGAATGGCCGGGCGGGGGCGCCGGAGGCGGTGGATTCGTGGAGGCGGGGGAGTTTCACGCCCATTGGTCCGGCGGGCATCGAGACGGTTACGGGTGTGGACTTGTCGATGGTCGTCCCGTCCCCAAGCTGACCGAAGTTATTCCGCCCCCAGCATTTCACCGTGCCGTCGGAGATGAGGGAACAGGTGTGAGAGTCGCCCCCCGCCACGGCCACGCCGCCCGACAGGCTGCTCACGGCGACGGGGGTCGATTTGGGCGCCGTCGTCCCGTCCCCAAGCTGACCGTTGCTATTGATCCCCCAGCATTTCACCGTGCCGTCGGAAAGAAGGGAACAGGTGTGATAGTAGCCCCCCGTAACGGCCACGCCGTTCGACAGGCTGCTCACGGCCACGGGGGTCGATTTGTCCGCCGTCGTCCCGTCCCCAAGCTCACCGTCGCCATTGTATCCCCAGCATTTCACTGTGCCGTCGGAAAGAAGGGAACAGGTGTGAAGGTAGCCCCCCGCGACGGCCACGCCGTTCGACAAGGAGCTCACGGTGAGCGGAGTGGCCCGATCGGTGGTGGTCCCGTCCCCAAGCTGACCGTTGCTATTGTACCCCCAGCATTTCACGGTGCCGTCGGAAAGAAGGGAACAGGTGTGAAGGTAGCCCCCCGACACGGCGACGCCGTTCGACAAGGAGGTCACGGTGACCGGAGTGGCCCGATCGGTGGTGGTCCCGTCCCCAAGCTCACCGTCGCCATTGAACCCCCAGCATTTCACCGTGCCGTCGGATAGGAGGGAACAGGTGTGATCGCCGCCCCCCGACACGGCGACGCCGTTCGACAAGGAGGTCACGGTGAGCGGAGTGGCCCGATCGGTGGTGGTCCCGTCCCCAAGCTGACCGAAGTTATTCCGCCCCCAGCATTTCACCGTGCCGTCGGAAAGAAGGGAACAGGTGTGTCGGTAGCCCCCCGCCACGGCGACGCCGTTCGACAAGGAGCTCACGGTGAGCGGAGTGGCCCGATCGGTGGTGGTCCCGTCCCCAAGCTGACCGTTGCTATTGTACCCCCAGCATTTCACTTCGCTTGAGGCGGACAGGCTACAGGTGTGATTGCAGAGGTGGGTGGTGACGGCCACGGCGGCGCCGGTGGTGGACCAGGTGAGGGCGGATTTTTCGGTGGTGTTGGTGTCTGAGTTGCCGGCCTCGTCCTTGGCCCGGACGACGTAGTAGTAACGGGTGGCCGCCGAGAGGCCGGTCGTGTCGTTGTAGCTTGTGGCGCCGGCGGTGGAGGTGTACGTCGCGGAAAACGCCGAGCATCCGCCCGAGGTGGCCGATCGACAGATGTCGTAGACAATGGCTCCGGAGGCGCTCACGGTGTCGGTCGCGGCCGACCAGGAGAGGTTGATTTGGGTTGTTGACACGGCCGTTGCGCTCGTGAGTCCGCCGAAGGTCGGCGCGGACCAGTCGTTGGTCCACGTGATGTCCAAATTGTTCGCCGTGGAACTGCCGTTCCCGGCGGCATCCACGCAGGCCATGTATCGGGCGTAGGTGGCATCCGCGGCGGCGGCGCCGGTAAGCTGGCAGGCCGTTGCGCTCGCGCAGGCCGTCCCCGTCCCGCTGCTGTACGCGCTGTCGGTTGTGTACCACCGGCAGGCGGTGGTGCCGGAGACGGCATCCGTGCTGGTGAAGACGATGTCCGTATTGGAATCGTTCGCCGTGTCGTAGTACGTCGCCGCCGCGTCCCCCTCCACACTCGTCAGGGTGAGCGGCGGGGCGGTCCAGTCGTTCGTCCACGCAACGGCGACGTTGGTGGCCGCGTCGTTCGCGTTCCCGGCACTGTCAATGCAAGCGATGTATCGCGTGTAGGTCGTGCCCTCCGTGGCCGCCGCCGTGATGGTGCAGAGGCTTGTGGACGCGCAGGTGTTTGCCATCGAGCCGTAGGCGATGTCCGTGGTGTCCCACTTGCACGTGGCGACGCCGGCGGAGTCGGTGGCGGAGATGGCGATGTCGGTGTTCGTGTCATTGACGGCGTCGTAGTACGTGGAGGCGGTATCCCCTTCGACATTCGTGATCGAGATCGAGGGAGGGACCCAGTCGTTCGTTTTGGACGTTGAGCCGCCTTGGTTCCCGGCGGCGTCGGTGGCGGTGACGTAAACGGTTGCATTGGTATTGTCGCCGATGCTGATCGCATCGAAGACGCCGCTCGCGGAGGCCGTGCCCTGACCGAGAAGCGCGGTGAGAAGCGCGTCGGCCCATACTTTCACAGTAGATGAGGCTTCCACGGCACCCCCTGCTCCGCTCACCGTATCGTTTGTTCCAGGATTATTCTGTGAAATGGTGAGCTTCGCAGGGTCCGGGGCGGAGGGGGCGGTCGTGTCGAGGGTCCAGGTGTATGAAGTCGTGCCTGGGTTTCCGGCGGGATCGGTGGCTTGAACGGTGAAGGTGTAAGAGCCGTCGCCCTTCGACAGGCTCAGGGCGAGCGGGGAGGAGCAGGTTGCGTACGAACCGGCGGCGCCAGGTTGATCGAGTTTGCAGGCGAAGGAGCAAGAGGGCGGGGCAAGCCCCGCCCCTACATCGGAACAGGCAAGAGAGAAGGAGACGGAGACTTGATTACTGACGGCTGAAGGCTGAGAGCTGATCGCTACAGTGGGCGGTGTGAGGTCGATGGTCCAACTGTAGCCCGCGGGGGTCCCGTCGGCATTGCCGGCGGGGTCGAGGGCCCGCACACTGAACGTGTGTGCTCCCGCCGTGAGGGGTGAGAGGGTGAGGGGTGAGGCGCAAGAGGCATAGGAAGCAGAGTCCGCGGAGCACTCGAACGAGCACCCCCCACCCGAACCCTCCCCCGCGGGGGGGGAGGGGCAGGAAAAGGTGAATGAGCCCGAAGTCTGATTGCTGACCGCTGACGGCTGACTGCGGATCGCTGTTTCAGGCGGTGTCGTATCGACCGTCCACGTGAACGAGGCCGGTGTGGGATCCTTGTTGCCGGCGGGGTCTACGGCGTAGACGGAGAAGGTGTGCGACCCTTCGACGGCGCTCAGGGTGAGCTGACTTGTACAGGGAGAAGGGGTGCCGGTGTCGAGTTGGCAGTAGAAAGAGCAGGACTGAGGGCTGAGGGCCGAGGACTGAGCCGAAGAATCGGAGCACGAGAACCCAAAGGTTGCCGTGGTCTTGTTGCTGATAGCTGACGGCTGTACGCTGATGGCTGTCTCGGGCGGGATCGTGTCGGTGGAGGGGGGCACGACCGCCCAGGTGTAGACGATCGGGTTTGAGGTTTTTCCATCCGAGGCGGTACCGCGAACGGAAAGGGTGTGGTTTCCCGCGGCAAGGCCCGTGAAGGTAATGGGGCTTGGACAGGCCGCGAACGGCCCGCCGTCAAGAGCACAACTGAGGAGGCAGGTTCCGTTGCAAGCGAAGGAGAATGAGGCCGTCGTGTCCGTGGCGGCTTTCGGGGTTTCCGTGAAGCTTACGCTCGGCGGATTCTCCGCGCTCGGGGTTGAAGTCCCTCCGGAATCGCCGGCAGGCAGTTTGACGAGGAAAACCGCGTTCGCCGCCGAACCGACGACGCCCCCGCCGGTCTTGGGGCGGACCGCGAAGCTGTGCGCGCCATCGGCAAGGCCCTGCCAGACATAGGTGGCTTCGCAGTCCGCGAAAGCTCCTTTGTCGAGAGAGCACTCGAACGCGCACCCTGCCGCGCGGTCGCAGCCGAAAGTGAAGACCACCGAGGTTGTCGCCAAGGTTACCCCCGAGCCGCACTTGTCCGTTCCTGCCGCCACGCACTGGAAGTTCGCTATCGAGGGCGCGGAGAGGACGGCGGCATCGACCGGGAGCGCAACCTGGACGTTCTGCTTGATCTGGATTTCAGCGGCGAGATCCTTGGCCGCGCCCTCGAGTTGCGGCTTGAGAGCAGCGACGATCCTGGAAATCTCCTCTTCCGTCAGCGGCCGCGTGTCTTTCGTGGGGTCGATCCCGAGATCCGGGGCTTTTTCCATGGCGAACGCCTGGACGAGGTTGGGCAGGCCGGACTTGTTGTTGGAGGGCATCGCTACGTCGATGGGGTCGATGGGGGCATCCTGTATCCGGCCTCCGCTCACCGCCACGGAGGTCTCTGCCTTCAGGAGCGATATTTCAGGGTGGCCGGGGAGAATGAGAACGACGACAAACACGTGCACCCCTTCGGAAAGCGCCAGGGGCAAGGTGAGTTCCGTGACGAAGGCAAGCGCGTTCGGGCTTCGGGGCTGCCTGCCGATCCTGTCTCCAGAAAGTTCTTGCCTGGGCGGCGCGCCTGGAACCGGTTCCGGTTCCCCTCCGATCGCTCTCCTTCCCGCGCGAACACCGCCCATTGCGCCCGAGAGGATCTCTCCTCGGACGCCTTGGCCCACCATCTCATCGTCCACGCTCACGTCCACGGTTGCCGCCCGCACGCCCTGAAGCATCGCCGCCTGCTCGGACGTGAGAGGAACGGCCACGGTGACATCGCGGGCGCTTTCGCCGGCGGGATCAACGGAAACTCTTTTCTTCTTCTTGGACTTCCCACACCCGAGAGGTCCACATATCGCAAGGACGAGAAGCGCGAATACGATGGTCGGCCATCGGCGCGATCGGCCCTCTGCTCCCATCCGGCTGCGGGGATTGTACATCATGCTCACGGCCGATGACACTCGTCTTGCTCTTTCGTTCCGGGTCGCATCATCTCGCGCTGAAGGCCGCGAACGCGAGCCACAGAAGGGCCCACGGACCGATCTCTCGGCCGAGAAACAAAACACCCTTGAATACGGTCTTGGTCGATCCTGTCATGCGATACCTCCTTTGCTCCATGAACCTGACGTTGAAATCATGCGCGATCCCGCCGGCCAACGGCCCGACCGACTCCATCGGGACCTCATCGTCGTCAGGCAATGTGGTTGGGCCTCCATGGGAGCGATCGTGGCAGGCCATGCAATAGGGACCGTCTGAATAGCGCGGTTCACCCGGAGAAATCTCCCTTCCGCATTTGAGGCATGCGCACACCCAAGACTTCTGCTTCCTGTTTTCGAGACTCGGTTCCACGCCTCCCCCCTTTCGGTTATGTCTTTCCGTGTTGCTTGGTTGTTGACTTTCCATTGCACTTGTCTTGGAGAGAGCAACGGCCATGCCAGCGGGCGAGGGATGACCGTCGGTCCACCGAGAACGAGGTCGTGGCACGAAGCGTGATTTGCGAATGGAATTGCACATCTTGTTTCCGTGTGCCGGGGGCGTGGCTTCGGTCGCCGGACTGCGCCATTCCTGAGCGTGGGCCGGAAGGCGTTGTTGGAGAAGTGTCCCGACTCGTACCCATGTTGTGCCGAACCCCGTTGAAGGGATGGAGGAAGACGCCGACCGCGCGCTTTCGATTCAATTATAGATACATACAGTCCAGGACAGGCTCCGTCCGGAAAAAAGACGGCGCCGTATGGATTGAAAACGGCACCCGTTCCCGTAGAATCGCGCGGATGGGAGTCGTTGTGCTGGAGAGATTTGAAGTGCGCGAGATATTGGGGGAAGGACATTTCGGCAGGGTCCACCGCGCGTTCGACCGAGTGCTGAAGAAGGAGGTGGCCCTCAAGGAATTTTTTCCGGACCCGTCGGATTCAGGCGGGGAGTCGTCCAAGCGCGAAATGGAGTTCCTAGCGCACCTGAGCCATCCGGCGCTCGTCCGAGTCCACGATTTCCTGATCGACGAAAGTTCGGGGACCCACTATCTGACTCAGGATCTGGTCCGAGGAGAGAGGCTGTCGGACTTTCTACTTGCCGCTGATTGGGAAGCCCGGCTGAACGTTTTCATCCAACTCCTACACGGCCTTGAGTACCTGCATCAGCGAGGGGTGATCCATCTGGACATCAAGCCCTCCAACGTGCTGGTGTCGATTCCGACGGCTCCGGGTCTTCCTGAGGCGCGGATCCTTGATTTCGGCGTCGCCGAGAGGATGGATCCTACCCGCCGGAGGGCGCTCATCACCGGAACGTTCCCCTACGTCGCGCCGGAGGTTGTGCGGGGCGATCCGGTGGACGGCCGCGCGGACCTTTACTCGTTGGCGCGGATCTACTTCGAATCGTTGCGGCCGCGGCCTTTGCCGGCCGGAGATGGAGCTTCGGACCCCGCCGGTCGGGACGGGGACGATCTGGAAGCGATGATCCGTGAAACGCTCCGCCGAAAGGCGCCCGAGTTGGAGGATTTTCCCGAGGAGATTCCGCTCTACTTTAGGGAGATTCTTGTGTCGCTTCTCCAGCCCAATCCGCGCGGACGGTTCTGGTCCGCCAACGAGGTGGTCCGGCGGATCAACATGCGGACGGGCCTGGCCTTCCCGCTTGAGCCGGGCCGCGTGCGGCTTCCCGACAAGACGAGCGCGATTCTCGCCGGCCGGACGGCGGAATTTGAGACTCTTTGCCGGTGGTTTGAACAACACCTCCAAGGGGCACGGGCGCTTTCATTTGCGGCCGTGTTCGGCAAACCGGAAACCGGCAAGAGCGCATTGCTGGACGAATTCCGTCGCTGGGCCGAGCTTCGGGAGATGGAGGTGATCAGTCTGCAACATCCCGATGACGGAGTGGGGGATCTTTTTCGACGAGCCGCAAAGGATTCCGACCTCGAATCGCTTCGGCCCTTCGCGCCGTTTCTCAAGAACGTCCTTCCCGGTCCCTTCGGAAATGCGCCGGACCCTCCCGTCATCGAGGCGAGTCCCGATCTCCAGCAGGCGCGCGCCTTCGACAAGTGGACGGAGGCCCTGCGCGTTTTGCTCGATCGTCGGCCCGTCGCCATCCTCGTGGACGATGCGCATCTGAAGCCCCCGCTTGCGGATCTTCTGCTCCGGCTCGTCCATCGATTACGCGCGCCGGGCGGGATCTCGGACGTTCCGGGCCCGGCAAAGACTTTCATCAGCGTTCACCCCCACCCTGACCCTCCCCCGTCGAGGGGGAGGGAGAAAGAGGGTGAGGCGCGCTCCTTCTTGTCCCTTCCCCCCTTGCGGGGGAAGGTGAGGATGGGGGGTGCTGAACGATTACAGACTTTCATTCTGTTCACGGCTGCGGCGGAGGGATTCATTCCGCCCCAGGCCGCGCCGGATTGGAGCCTCGGCTTGGCGGCCTGGACCAAGGGTCAGGCAACGGGTGTTCTTTTGCGGTTGCTTGGTGTTGACACCGTGCCGGAGTATTTGTTGGAGCGGCTCGTGGGCGCGACCGAAGGGGTTCCCGGTCTGTTCGTCGAGTGTGTGCGAAGAATGGCAAGCGACGTCCTCCAGCCCGGCGAAAACATGGAGGCCCAACTGGACGCGCTTGACCCGAGCAGGGTCGACGGCATTCTCGATGCGGGCGCATGGTACGGCGGAGAGATCAAGGCCCTGCCCGGTTCGGAACAGGACGTGCTGGCTTGGCTCGCCGTTGCCGCGGCGGAACTCCGTTCGGAGGATCTTGAACGCCTTGAGCCCTCCGTGGCCGGGAGTTCGGTTGCGTTGCTGCGTCGGCTGGAGAGTCTGGGTTGGGTACGATCGGGTCTGCATGGGTATCAGCTTGCCGGGGACCTCCGTCGGGCCGCGGTCGACCGAGCGCTTGAACCGGGCCGGCGCCAGGAAATGCATTTCCAGATTGCGCGGCGCTGGCGGGAACTGTCCCTGCATCATGCGCGAACGGGGCTTGGTCATGACGGGGCGGCTCTCGCGCAGGCGGGCCATTGCTTCCGGGCCGGGCGGGCGGAGACGGCGTTTGAGATCGCCGCTCCCGAACTTGCGTTGAGGCTGCGCCTGCACCAGCCGGAACCGGTCCTCCGGTTCTTGGAGGAGCATCGAGAAGCCGCCGGTCGCCTGCCCCCCGATCCTGGCCGGATGTATCGCAAGCTCCTTGCCGAGGCTTCCTTCCTCACCTCCAATTTCGCGGCCGCGGCCGCGACCTACCGGGACTTCGCAAGCCAGGGCCTTACGCCCGAAGAACGCGCGGAGTGCACGGCCGGGCTCGCCCGTTCGCTCCGCTTCGGGGGAAAGCTTGCGGAGGCCGCGGAGGTGATCGAAAGGTCCGGATCGGAGATCCGAGGCGATTCACCCTGGCGGCCGGAGCTGGACGCCCTGTATGCCGACATTCTCCTCGAACAGGCTCGATACCCGGAGGCGGCGGCCGTCTGTCGGCCCTACCTCGACGGAGGCAGACCCTGCGGGCCGGACGAAATTCTCGCGTTCCGGCACGTGCTGGCCAAGACGCATTTCTACCGACGCGAAACGGAGCAGGCGATCGCCCTCTTCAAGCAAAACAGCCAGGAGAGTCGGAGGTCCGGCAGGCTCGCTCGACATGCACTCTCTCTCAATTCACTTGGGGCCGCGTACCTTCTGGCCGGGGCGACCGACGCCGCCGTCGAATCGCTTCATGCGTGCTCGGTCCTAAGCCAGGAGATCGGCGATCTTCGCGGCATGGCTCTGGCGCATGTCAACCTCGGCGTCTCGTACCAGAAGACGGGCCGTTCCGAGCTGTCCGCCGAACACTATGAAAAGGCGCTCGCCATCTCCCGCGGGATCGGGGCCCGAACGGAGGTCGCGCGCATCTTGTACAACCTGGGCATGCTCCGTTGCGCGGTGGGCGATCTGGAAGGCGGCGAAGACGCCCTGGCTGAGGCCGCGTCCCTCTGCTCTGAATTGGGCATGTCCCATCTGGAGGCGAAGGTTTGTTTCGAACGGGCGGGTGGCCTCTTGCGACGCGGAGATCGAGCCCGCGCGCGGGCGGAGTGCGAGAAAGGCGAGGCGCTCTATGAAAAGCTCCGAATGCCGACGGAGCTGCTGGAGATGCGGCTCAAGCGGGCGCAGGTTGAACTGGAGGACGGCCGAGGGGACGAAGCCACGAAGATCATTGAAACCGCGGGAGAGGAGGCGAGTAAGTCACCCACGCCGTGGCTGCAAGCCCGCATCCTCTACCTGAAGGCCAGGCTCGCCGGCCGGCGCATCGACGTGGCGCGCGATTTGCTGGAACGTTCGATGGTGAAATTGGAGTCTTCGGATCGAAAGGATGAGGATCTGAAGCGTCTTGTCATGGAGGAGTTGGGCAGGCTGTCTTCCCCCGGCGGCGCGAGCCGAGAGCCGCCGGAAGCGGGAGGAGCCGCGCCCGAGCCGACCGGGGAGCGAAGAGCGGGAGGACCGGAGTCGGAGGAGCATGGGGAAACAACGCGCATTCCTCTCCAACGGAGAAGGGCGGACACCCTGGGTCTGACGCTCTTGGAAATCGCGCGCAAGATCAGCTCCCCGTTGAATGCGGAGGGCGTGCTGGTGGAAATCGTGGATTCACTTCTCGCCTTCACGGAGGCCGATCGCGGGTTCCTGTTGCTGATGGAGAAAGGACATCTGGACGTGCGGGTGGCCCGATCGAGGGACAGGAAGGACATCCTGGACCCGGCCGAGAAGTTCAGCCTGACGGTAGCCGAGGAGGCCTTGAAGGAGCGGCAACCGGTCGTCTCCATGGACGCCGCGAGCGATCCTCGGTTCAAGGACTCCGCCAGCATCTACCAGCTTCAACTGAGGTCCGTCGTCGGCATCCCATTCTTCGTGGGCCGGGAGCCTTTGGGGGCGCTGTACCTCGACACCCAGGAGGGGGAGGGACGGTTCGGCGAGGCCGATTTTCCGCTGCTCTCTTCCCTCGGCGAACTGGCCGCCGTGGCCATCCACAAGGCCGATCTCACGGCTCAGCATATTCGTGACCAGCGTGAGCTTAGGAAGACCGTCCGGGAACTGCGGGAAGCCAAGAACAGGGTGGACGACCTGGCCCGGAGTCTCGAAGATTCCAACCGCAAACTCGAGGACAAGGTTGCGACGCAGGAGGGTGAATTGGAGGAAGCCCGGGTTCGCCTGACGGCCTTGATCCACCAGGAGCAACCCAAGTATGGGTACGACCGAATCATCGGTTCAAGTCGGGCCCTCCGGGACGTTCTCCTCATGGTGGACCGCGCCGTTGAGAGCCGCGTACCCGTCTTGATCGAGGGCGAAAGTGGAACCGGCAAGGAGCTGGTCGCGCGCGCCATTCATTTCAATTCTTCCAGGAAGGAGAAGCCCTTTGTCCCCATCAACTGCGGGGCGGTGCCGTATGACTTGTTCGAATCCGAGTTGTTTGGACACGTAAAGGGCGCCTTCACGGGGGCGGATCGCGACAAGCCGGGCCTGATCGAAGTGGCGGCCGGAGGAACCCTGTTCCTAGATGAGATCGGGGAGATGCCCCTGGGGCTCCAGGTGAAGATGCTCAGAGTTCTCCAAGAAAGCGCGGTGCGGCGCATCGGAGGCGTGGCGGAGGTTCCGGTCGACGTGCGCATCGTGGCTGCGTCGAACAGGGACCTGAAGACGCTCGTCTCCGAAAAGAAAGTCCGCGAAGACTTCTATTATCGCCTGAGCGTGTACCGTATCACGGTCCCGCCGCTTGGCCGGCGGAAGGAGGATATTCCACCCTTGGCGGAGCACTTCTTGAAACGAATTGCCGAGGAAGAGGGCAGGCCGGTGAAAAGCATCTCCCAACAGGCCTTGTCTCTTCTGGCGGGTTTCCATTGGCCCGGCAATGTGCGGGAGTTGGAGAACGCCGTGAGGAATGCCGCCGTGGCTTGCCGCTCGAACCGGATCGACGTTCAGGATTTGCGGCACAAGCCCGAGCTGTTCGGGGAGTCCGCCTTGATTTCAGCCTCCGGAAATCGAAGGCTCCGGGATCTTCTCCGAGAAGTTCAGAAGAAAGCGATTGTGGAGGCTTTGCGAAGAAGGGACGGCAACATCACCCTGGCGGCTCAAGACCTCGGTGTGGGCCGATCTCTCCTTTCCCTTTGGGTGAAGAAGTTTCGACTCAAGTCAAAGGCCGCCGCGGAAAGGACGGGTTAGATTAAATGAACGAGCCAGCAACCGGCGTGATTGTTTGGTATACGCGGGTTACGCCTCCGATGAAGGGGGCGCCTATCCGCAAAACAACACGGAGGTACTGGCTCATGACGGAAGATAACAGAATTTTGGTGGGATTGGATGTGCATAAGGATTCGATCGCGGTGGCGGTGTTGCCGCCGGGATCGGACCGTGTGACCGAGGCGCCGTCGATCTCGAATGACCCGGGCAGCCTTCGGAGGCTGGCCGACCGGTTGTCGAAGGGAGGAGCCTTGGCGTTTGTGTACGAGGCGGGACCCTGCGGCTACGAGGTCCACCGGCAGATCACTGGGATGGGACATGCCTGCGAGGTGATCGCTCCGGCGCTGACCCCGGTGCGTCCGGGCGACCGGGTCAAGACGGATCGGCGGGATGCCGAGAAGTTGGCGCGATTCTACCGGGCGGGAGAGCTCACGCCCATTCGGGTCCCGACGCGAGAAGAGGAAGCGGCGCGAGACTTGGTGCGGATTCGGGAGGATGCCCTCTCCGATCGGCTTCGGGCGCGTCACCGGCTCGGAAAGTTTCTGCTTCGGCAGGGGCGTATCTACCGGGAGACGAAGGCGTGGGGGGTGGCCCATCGAGCATGGCTCAAGAAAGAGCGGTTTGAGTTCGATCCCTTGCAGCGGACCTTCGAGGGCTATATCCGCGCCCTGGAGGAAACCGAGGCCCGTCTCGCCGTGCTCAGTCAGCAGGTGTTGGACTTGGCCGAGCGTGAACCCTACCGCGAGACGGTGAAGGCCTTGCGGTGTCTCAAGGGCATCGACACGCTGGGCGCGATCACGCTCAGCGTTGAGGCGCAGGAGTTCAGGCGATTTGGGAAGGCGCGGGCGTTCATGAGTTACACGGGCGCGGTCAGTTCGGAGTACAGCTCGGGCGAGAAGACCCGCCGGGGGAGCATCACCAAGGCGGGCAACGCCCATCTCCGGAGAATCCTGGTCGAGGCGGCTTGGAGTTACCGGCGTCCAAACTTGGAAGGTCGATCCTTGTCCGAGCGCCGGAAAGGCTGCCCGCCCGAGGTCGTGCGGATCGCCAAGAAGGCCCAGGATCGGCTGACTCGGAAATTCGCCCGGATGGTCGGCCGGAGCAAGCCTTCCCAGGTGGCCGCGGTCGCGGTGGCGCGCGAACTCTCCGGCTTTGTCTGGTCGATCGCCCGGCACGTTCCGGAGGGGAAGACGGCCTGATGCACGGCCTATCCTTGGGAGAGTCCCGGCCCCGGAGGCCAGGCAGCGGAAAGGAGAACCCTCGGCGACACTATGTGCAGTGGATGAGAGATCATTCATGACGCACGACTCTAGATCGAGGCAGCTCCCGACGAATCACCATCATGCGCCTCTGTCCCGCCTCGGCGGGATAACACGCGAATATCAGTTTGATTCACCGTCGCAAACCAAGAAGAAAAGAAAAAACACGCTCAGCGTTGACCGGCTCGTTCAAATCAGTACCGCGTTGAGTAAGTCCTGCAAGATTCCCTGTACGGGCTTCCAGCGTCAACACGGTACATACGCCCCGCCGCCATTCGGAAATTCAAACGGAGAGCGGGGCTACCGCACCGCGACCAAGCCCGAAGTATTTGCGGAACTTGTTCAACGCGGTACTAGAGGCAGGTCAGAAATGGGGGCCATGGATTCATGTAATCATCGGGTCATGTGGACATGATTCGATGACCACATGGTTCCATGATTACATTCCTAGGAGAGTCCGTACTCCTTGAGTTTGCGCTGGAGTGTGCGGAGGCCGATGCCGAGGGACTTCGCCGCCTGCGTGCGATTTCCCTCCTGGGCGGAGAGAGCGGATTGGATGGCCATTTTTTCGATCTCCTGCATCGTCAGTCCCGGAGTAACCCTGAAACCGTCGGATTCGGATTCGTTCGCCGCTCCGCGAATCGGATGGGGAAGATCGTTGACTCCCAGGGTGGGGGAGTGTCCCAGCACGACCATCTGTTCGATGACGTTACGCAATTCGCGGACGTTCCCCGGCCAGCGATAGTTGACCAAGTGCTCAAGCGCGGCGGGCTCCACGCTGCGAATGGTCTTGTGGTTTTCCTCCGAGGTGACTTGGATGAACGCTTCCACGAGCAAGGGGATGTCTTCCTTCCGGTCGCGGAGAGGAGGGACTTCCAAGGTAATGACTTTCAGGCGGTAGAGCAAATCGTCCCGGAATTTTCCCTGGTCCACCAGGGCCTCAATGTTGCGGTGGGTGGCGGCAATCACTCGAACGTCCACGGAGATCGTCCGGTCGCCGCCCACGCGCATGAACTCGCGCTCTTCGAGGACGCGGAGGAGTTTGGCCTGCATGGTGTGGGGCATTTCGCCGATCTCATCGAGGAACACGCTTCCCCCATGGGCGAGTTCGAACCGGCCCAGTCGTCGTTCATAGGCCCCGGTGAAGGCTCCGCGTTCGTGCCCAAACAGTTCGCTCTCCAGGAGGGTTTCCGGGAAGGCGGAGCAGTTGATCGCCATGAAGGGGCGTTCCCTCCGGGGCGAGAGCGTGTGCAGGGCGCGGGCGACGAGCTCTTTGCCTGTTCCGCTTTCGCCCAGAATGAGGACGCTGGCTTTCGCGGGGGCCACGCGGCGGATTCGTTCGAAGAGTTCCCGAATGTTGGCTGACTGCCCGATCACGGCGGGAGAGCGGTGCTTTTCCGCGTCGTGCCAGAGGTGCATCAGCTCTTCGTGCTTGCGGGAATCGGCGAGGATCTTTTCGATGCGGACGAAGAAGTCCCGGAGATCGACCGGTTTGGCGAGGTAATCGGCGGCGCCTTCTTTCATCAGCTCCACTGCGTCGTTGATGTTGCCCTCGGTGGCCACCATGATGACCGGGAGATTGGGGTGGGTCTCGCGGACGACCTTGAGGATGTCGATGCCTTTCCGGTCCGGGAATTCCGCGTCGCAGATGATGAGATCGAGATCCGCCGCCTTCAGGACTTTGAGCGTTTCCCTCGCCCGTTCCGCTTCGAAAACGCTGTAGCCTTCCGAGGTCAGCGCGCGGGCGATGCTGAGCCGGTCGTCGGCCTCGTGAAGGGCGACGAGGATGGACTGGGCGGCCTTGGCGCCCACCCGGGGGGGCTTGGCTCGGACAATCGCCTGGGTTTCTTTGTCGTTGTTCATCTTGGAGCTGTCAGCAATCAGCCGTCAGCCTCCGGTGCAGGGGATGTGGTAGCCGCAGCCTTCAGGCTGCGTCCGGGACGCGGGCTGAAGCCCGCGCCTACCGGTCTCCCGCATTGGCCATCGATAGACTGTCCGCTGGATGCTGATGGCTATTGTAGCCCCTACCGCCCTTCCGAATCCAGGACGGCCCTCATTCGTAACGTGACACGGGACACGTGGCACGTGGCACGGTGACCCTACGCCTTGACGCGTTGGAGGAACGAATTGTCCCGCGTGTCGATCATGATCTTCTCGCCGGTGACAACGAACTGGGGGACTTGGACCATCAGGCCGGTTTCCAGCTTGGCGGGCTTCTTGGAGGCGCTTTGCGTGGCGCCGGCCAGGGAGGGATCCGTCTCGACGACCGTCAGGGCGACTTGGGTCGGAGGTTCCACGGCGGTGGGTTTCTCATCGCAGAAATCGACCGTTACCGTGGTGTTGGGAAGAAGATAGTTGGTCGCTTCGCCGACGATGTCCTTGTGGAGCGAAAGTTGGTCGAATGTCTTGCTGTCCATGAAGACGTAGTTTTCGCCGTCCAGATACAGATACTCCATGTCTTTGCGCTCCAGGACGGCGACGTCCACTTGGTCCTCCGAGCGGAAGCGGTGGTCCAGCGTGCGCCCGGTGGCGATGTTGCGGATTTTCGTCTGGACCATCCCGCGCCAGTTTCCGGGGGTGACGTGCTGGATTTCCGACACACGGCAGAGCTTTCCCTCGTAGTAAATGATCATGCCGACCTTGAGCTGCGTTGCGGGGATCATGAGGGGCGGGATAGTAGACCAGATGGGGTAAAGGATCAAGCGCCCGAATTGTCGGCCTTCTCCGCCGACCTTGCTTCGTCCGCCAGAGCGGGTTTCGCGAAGGTGGGAGCACCGCCCGACGTGGATTCCAGAGGTTATCGGGCTTGGGCCTTGCCTTCACGAGGCGTGAGCCATGCCAGCACAGCCGCTATTGCGAACAGAGCCGAAACATCACCCCAGAGGTGACCCCTGTTATGGTCGCCGTCGAACGACTGCACGGTCATGACCCCGCCGTGTACGATGCTGGACCAGACGGTGAACCAAATGAGACTTCGGTGTGCGAGGGGGTTACGGGCGGCGAGGATGAGAAAGACCCCGAGCGTGGCGTAAACGGCGAGGATCATTTCAAAGTAGTACGAACGACCCTCGGCATGCCACGACCAGCCGGACGGCCAGACGACCGTGAGCGGCCATAGGCCGAAAACAAAAGCCAGCCCGACAAGCACCAGAACGATGCGCAGATACTTGATGCGATCAGATTCAGTCATGGTCTTCTCCTTCGGATCATCATAAATCGCGTACTTCAGGAATCGCCTCTCGCGTGCGCCGGGAGACGAAAGTCCTTGAGGGATAATCCCATGCCATCAATGGCGACGAGTGAGCTAAGTGGACGAGGGAATCCCAGCGGCACGAACTTGCGAAGCGACGCTGGGGCGTCCGAGTGGAGCGCGCTGATAGCTGCAAACCGTTGCATCTATAGCTTGACCTTGCTCAGAATGTTCTTTCTGAACTCAGCCTGAGCTGCCTGTTTCTCCAGAGCTGCACGTTCTTCACGCTCCTGGCGGGCAGCATGCTCCCGTTGTCGCTCGACATAGCCACGGTTTGCAGCAGTCACGTAGTTCCTGGCGTGATTAATCAGCCGCTGCACGAGTTGCTCGTCCTCGCGGACGGCGATTGTCATCGTGTCTCCCCGAATCTCAAATGTTTCTGGTCCAAGGCCAATAATTGCGCCGCGCGCGCCGCGCGGCTGCCGAAACTCCTGCGACCACCCGGGTGGGGCATTCCGACTCAGCCTGAGAGTCAAGCTGCCATTGTTGTAGTCAAACCCGACAAGGGAAATGGGTACAAACTCAGGTGGCGTAGAAGCCGACAAGACTTGCCTACTGGCGGCGTCGTACTGCTGGAGTGCCACAAAGGCGTTCTTCCGCGCAATGAGTTCCTTCTTAATTGCCTCGATCGTGGGTGGCCGATTTTGGGGATTCTGCTGGATCATGGGCTCCACGATCTCATCGATGTAGGCGTACGGCGGGTTCACGTCCTTCACATGCTTGAACCCCGCGCCTTGCGGCACCGCCGTGGTGAACAACTCATTAAGCATGAGTCCGAGCGAGAATATGTCGGCACGGTGATCGACTTGGGCGCCTCTAGTTCTTTGTTCCGGTGCCGAATAAAGGAAATTCGCCATACGAGCGACAAGCTTCGTTTCAACGGCCGTGTAGATTTCCTCTACTTCGAAGTGTGCAATGCCAAAGTCGGCTACCACCGGAATGTTCTCGGGGTCATTCCACAAGATGTTCTCTGGCTTCAGGTCGCGATGCCAGACACCGGTGAGGTGTGCAGCCTCAACGCCGTCGAGTATTTGGGCAAAGACGCGCAAGGCCTCGTCCGGCTTTAATTGGCCCATCTGGGTCCGCAAAGTCCCAGCGTAGAGGCGCATTACGTA
The DNA here is from genome assembly GCA_016180645.1 of Nitrospirota bacterium. Classification (NCBI taxonomy): domain Bacteria; kingdom Pseudomonadati; phylum Nitrospirota; species Nitrospirota bacterium. The sequence goes on from JACPAV010000015.1 coordinate 104,120, forward strand.
AAACGGACATTTCACACCGTGGTCTGATGTGGCGCCCGTGTCGAGTACTTTTACGATGTTTGGGTGATCTTGTATCTGGCAGAAAGCGACCTCGTTCTTGAAGCGTTTGAGTCGCTCTGAATTGACACGCTCAGGCGCCAGGCACTTGAGGGCGTACGTCTCACCGGCGGTGTTGGCCACCTCGTAGACGCGGCCCGCGCCACCTTCGCCGATAACCTTCGTGGCGCGGTAGGACTCGAAGGGCGTTTCAAACGACGTCTGTTTGATCACGATAGCGGTCGTGTGCGGCGAATCATTGATTACCTACCATTTTGCCCTGAAAATGCGCACTCTCGTTTTCGGGCAGTTTTGCCCGAAGCCGGCTATCAGCGATCTCACGGTGTCATTACAAGAGACCTATATGCCTGGTTTGACAAATAGGCAACGGCCAACTCGGCGACTTGTCTGCATGCGTTCACGCACAGGCAGGCGGGACGGCCGCCAACAAATCCACCCCCGTCCCGGTTCAGAACTTGCCGTGGTTTCTCATCGGGCGTAGGATGAGGCTGTGAGCAAGCCCGTTCTCGAAGTCGGTCTCACCACGCTGGAGGGCAAGAATACGCGCCTCCGCGCGGTGTTCGATACGGGAGCCTATCCTTCCATCGTTCGTGAGGACAGAATCCCAACAGGAGCCACGGTCATTCGCAGAGCCGAGCCCGCTGAAATGAGGACAGCGGCCACCGGAGGCAAGCTCAGAATCACGGGAGGCGTCATTTTTGTCATTGAAATCGGGGAAAAGTTGGTTCAGACGTATGCGTTGGTCTCTCCCGACTTGGCGCAGGACATGCTCATTGGGTCGGAAACCATGCAGGCTTGGGACATCACGATTCAGAACAGCAACGGTCGGACGAAAGTGATCGTCGGACGAGACCTTCGCGACCCGGATATCCAGGAAGTTGACTGATCAGATTCGGTTCTTGGCGACCTGGCCGATTCCGAGGACCAGGATCGCCGCCATCGCGTAGGCCCCCGCGAGAACGAGGGGCATGCTGCCCGGCGCGGTCCACGGGAGGAAAAGGCTCCCGCTTTCCAAGGGGCTGTGGACGATCCCGAACAGGGAGCATCCGCCCAACAGGAGCAGGCAAGCCGCCGCCGCCCGCGCGCGCCCATCGATCAGGAACGCGAGCGTCGATCCCCAGAGCATTGATGAGACGACGAATCCGTTCCCGAGCAGGAGCAGCCAGGTGTAGGTGTGGACGAATTCGCCGGTGAGGTCGGCAGACGATTTTCCCAAACTTCCGAAGGCCATTCCGAGCATGATGGTGACGAGCGTGGCGGTCACGGGGACGAAACAGAGCGCAACCGCGGGAGCATGGCGCGGCTCGCTCGCGCGGAACGCCTGGGACATGATTTCGATCCCGATGAAGACCAGAATCGCCGTGATCGCAACCTTGGGAATCACTTGAACAAATACGTCCAAGAGTCCGAAGCAGCCGCCGATTCCCATGGCGATCGCGACCGCCAGCGTGTAGCCCGCCTTCCCGCCCATGGATTTGTAGGCCGGGTGGCCGATGTAGGGTGTGTTCTGAATCACGCCGCCGAAGAGACCCGCGATCAGGGTTGCGAAGGCTTCGGTCAGAAGGATGCTTCTCGTCCCGTACTTGTCGCCCGCCACCGCCGCGCTCTCCGTTACGTCGATTCCGCCGACGACCGTCGTGAGCGCAAAGGGAATGGCGATGGGGAGGTATGGAACCGCGTCGCGCAATCCTTGTCCCATCGAAGGCATGAACTCGAAGAAATGGAACGAAACATCGGCGTGCAGTTCAGGGAATGCGGTTCCGGTCGTGATCCACTGGATGAGGTAGTAGAGCACGGTGCCCACGGCAACGGCCGCGACGGCCCCCGGAACACCCCAAGGCATCCGGATCTTGGCCACGAGAGCGGCGAGGATCACCACGAGCGCCGCAAGACCGGCTATGGGTGACTGAAAAAGATCCAGCGCGGGAATGAACGCGATCAGGAGAATCGCAACGGCGGCGATGCTTCCCAAGAGCCCGGCGCGGGGCACACGCGCACGGATCCATCCCCCGAACAGAGAAGTGACCAGTTTGAAAAGTCCCATCCACACCATGAGTCCCGCAGCCATGTGCCAAGCGGAGGCTGCCGCTTGTTCCAACGGCATCACGCCTTTCATCTTGAGAAAGAACGGCCCGATGGCGCCGAAGGTGATTCCGAAGGTGGACGGTGTATCGAGGCCGAGGGGCATGGCGGTGACGTCCGCACGGCCCTCGCGTTTCGCGAGTCGAAACGCCATCCACGTGTAGATGAGATCGCCGACGAGCACCCCGAGCGCCGTTCCGGGGATCATCCCCGTGACACTGTGGGTTGGGAACCCGTACACGTGGATCAGAATGGCCGACAGAACGATCAGATTGGATGAATTGTCCAGGAACAGCCCGAAGAACGCCCCGACGTCGCCGGGAGCGAGCACCGATCGAAGCGATTTCATGCGCGTTGACGCAATATAAGAGGTGACAGTATACTTGAATAGGATCAATTAGAGTATACTGTCACCCTTTATCAGAGGCCGAAGAAGGCGGGGGAGACGACGGTGACGGAGCCCTGAGGGGCCGGGAAAGTCCGCATGCCGTCCTGCGTCAGAATCTGCGAGGCGGCGACGGTGGACACACCGTCCACGCGATCCACCACAAAGCCCTTCAGCGATCGATCCACTTTGAGCAGGAGGATCTGGGCGGTTTCCAGCGGCGAGGCGGAGGCGGAGGACCGTCGGGACGCATCGAGCGAGAAGATTCCGATACGGTCGTGTATCCACCGAGGGAGACTCCCATCCGATTTCTTCATATCCCGGACATTGCGCACGCCCAGCACCCAGCCGACCTCGCAGGCGAACGGCTCGCCATCCACCATAAACAGGACGAACTGGTGCTCGGTGGCCCGGACTTCCGGCTCGGGGGGGGGGGAGTAGGAGTCGTGCCGGATTCCCGAATCGAAGACGGATTCCGGGCTCAGCGCGGCCTTGCGATACCACTCCAGAATCGTTCTCGTGCGGCTCTCGGCGGCCAGGCGGTCGCCGGCGTTGCGATCCGGATGGTGTTTGAATAGAAGACGGCGCACTTCACGCTTGAGTTCATCGCGCGTAATCCGGCGGGCCTGGAGCTCCCGCTGAAGGGTCTGAATTTCTTCCACCGTCATGAAAGAGCATCGGAAGGCGGCGGCGGACCTTTAGAGAAAGCTCAAGCATCACAATAACTTGAAGGGAACTTAAGAACCCCATCCAAATTCCGATCATTAACCTTGAGAGGTAGAACATGACTTTGGGGGCCATTACAGGAGCCAGTGTGCTTTCGCCGCAGCTCTCGTTTTTCACGAGCAGCTTCGGGAATCTGTTTTCGGGGTCTACGCAGTTCACGCCGAATTTTCTGGAGGCGTCCACCCTCAGCACGCTCGGTATGACCAACTCGGAACTGACGGGTCTTGCCGATCCGATGACGCAGCTTTACGCCGGTTACGTCGGCACGATTCTGAACACGTTTGCCTGACTACAAGCTTTCGGCTATCAGCAGTCAGCTTTCAGCATTCGGACAAAGATAGGCTCGGGACGCGGGCGTCTCGCCCATCGTCCTAATCCGGGACTGGCTCCGCAAGGCTTGCGTTTGATCTATAATGCGGCGATGACGAGCCAAGAGGGACCGGCTTTCGGGCGTACACGGACCGCCTTCATCCTCTCAACGGTTTTCATCGCGGGCGCCGCCGTCATGGCGATTGAAATTCTGGGGAGCCGCGTCCTCGGTCCTTTTTTCGGCGCCACGCTTTACGTTTGGGCGGCGCTCATCACGGTGGCCCTTGTCGCGCTTGCCGTGGGTTACTTCGCGGGCGGGCGCCTTGCCGATGGACGGCCCCACTCCCCTCTGATCGAGACCCTCACCTTTGCCGCCGCCCTCGCGGCCGCCGCCATCCCCGTCCTGCGCGTGGGTGTCCTCGAATGGACCGGCCCCCTCGGGGCGGTCTCGGGCGCGTTTGTGGCGACGCTCCTCCTGTTTTCGCCGGTCCTGTTCGCCTTGGGGATGGTGACTCCCATGGCTATTCGATTATCGGAGGGGGCCGCGGAAAAGGCCGGAAGCCGATCGGGAACGATTCTGGCCTTGTCCACGATGGGGGGGGTGTCGGGCTCTCTCTTGAGCGCATTCGTCCTGATTCCCCATGCAGGAGTCCGCGCATCGATAGGGGGTATTTCCGGGCTCCTCGCGCTTACGGCTGCGGTCGGATTCGCCCTCGGCCGGCGTTGGGCTCGGGCCACGGCTTCCGCGGCGCTGATGATTCTCAGCCTTGGGTTGGCGGTGCGATCCCGACCTCCTTCGATATCGGCTGTTGTGAGTGAGGGAATTTTCAAGGGGCCGCGGGTCCTCTACAACGGCGAGAGTTTCTACGGCCGGATCCGGGTGGTGGATTCGGGCCGATACCGGCTCCTCATGATCGACGCCTACGCTCAGTCCATGGTCGATCGATCGACGGGGGAAAGCGGGTATGCCTATGTGCGGGCCTTCGGCTCATTGCGCCCGATCCTGTCGCCGTCGGCTCGATCCGCGCTGCTCGTGGGGGGGGGGGCCGGGCATATCGCGTCCGAGCTGGCGGCCCAGGGCCTTCGTGTGGACATGGTCGAGGTGGATGGGAAGATCCTGGACGTGGCGAGGAAATACTTCGGATTTCAGGAGAGGGGCGAGGTGTTCGTTGAGGATGGCCGAAGTTTTCTGAACCGGACCGACCGCGTTTATGATCTCATCGTTCTCGATGCGTACGCGGGCGGTTGGGTCCCCGCTCACCTGGCGTCGAGGGAATGTTTTCTCGATGCCCGCCGGGTCCTGAAGGGCGACGGCCTTTTGGCGGTCAACTGGGTGTCCACGGGTCGGATCGGCGCGGAGCAGGCGTCGGTGTATCGAACCCTGAGAGATGTTTTCCCTTCGGTGCGGGTCCATCGCCTGGAATCGTCCGGTCTCGCCAATTTCCTGTATTTGGCGTCGGCGGCGGCCGGCGGGGGGCCTGCCGGAGACGGTTCGATTTTCACACCGGAGAATGATGTCACGGCGGAGATCGTCGCGATGTCCGAGGGAGAGATTTTGACCGACGACCGCAATCGGACCGATCTTCTCCAGACGCCGAAAGCCGAGGCGTTCCGGAATACGATGGTCCGCCTGCTGGGCGAGTCGGTCTTCCTGGACTGAGTCCTACGATCGCGTAAGGACTACGGCCACCGGGCCGGCCGAGCCGAGCAGAAAGCTCAACCGATTTCCCTGCATCTCGACGTTCGTGGCGACGAGTTGCCGCCCGCCGGAAAAGGAGAAGAGGAGCGCGTTCGCGTTGAGCACGCGGAATCGCACCGCTCCGCCCAGGCCGGTGACTCGGACTTGCGAGAGCGTCCCATCGCTCGAAAAGGTGAGGGACTGTCCGGCGACTTCGCGGAATCGCCCGTTGGGATCGGACTGGACGGAGATGCCCGACCACTTCCCGATCACGCGGGTTGCGAGGTCATGCTGCTGGGAAAGCAGGGTTTCCGCATTCTGGAGTCTGGCTTCCAGCGCGTCCGCCCTGGACCGAAGTTCGGAAGACGACGTCTCCAAGGCCTCGACCCGTTGCGACAATTTGCGGACTTTCGTTCGTGTGCATCCTTCGAGCGGAATCAGGGCCGTGCCCAGGAAGAACATGATCAGTGCTTTGCGCAGCATTGAAGCCTCCTTCACCAAAGATCCAGCCAATGGGGGTTTCCTTTTCTTGCGGTTGCGCCCCATTCTACGCCGAGCCGCGAGCATGACAACCAACATTTGTGGGAAAGGTCTTCTCATCTCGCCCCTCGTCTTCGAGGCCGAAACCCTACCCTCCATGGCACGGGGTTCGGCCTCTACCGGCGCACCCGTTGGGGTTTGAGCAGCGGTCCGTCTGGACCCCACTTCACGATAAAAGTGTCAATTAGTAACGCACATGTTACATAGAAAAACGTCTTTTCTATTCGCATGTGAGTACAGTGTACTAATTATGTATGCCCGTGTGAGTAGTTTCGATTAGATATGTGAATGTTATAAATTAACGTGTGAATCTATATGTGGACCTTTACTTGCATGTGGGAGGGTGTGGAAACTTTCAACCGTGGGGGTGATGCGATGAACAAGATACTTCAGCGGGAGATGTTGCTTCCTCTTATCATGATCGCCGGCATCGTCGGCGGTGCCGGAACGGTCCGGGCGGCGGAATCGTCCGGTCAACCCGGGCGCTGCAACGCGGCTGCCCAAATTGCATCCAAGAATGCGGGCAAAGGGGGGATCACGGCATTGCACAGGGTGGGTTGTCAGGATCCGGCCGGAGCCGACGAGGGGGGCGGCTCCGGTTCGGGTTCAGCGACGATCGGTCCCGACGGCGGAAAGGTCCTGAGCACGGATGGGATGGCTGAACTTTTTGTGCCGGCGGGCGCGTTGTCCGCCTCATTGGAGATCTCCGTGCGGGCGGTGTCGTATCCGGACGGGGAAAAACTCGAGTTCGTCACCGCGGCCTACGACTTCCAACCGGACGGACTGACCTTCGCGGTGCCCGCCACGCTCACGCTGCACTATGATCCGTCCCGTCTGCCTCGTGGGGCGACGGAGAACTTGATGAACGTCTATTTTCAGCACACGGACACGGGGAAATGGGAAGGTCTGTATGGGAAGGCGGACACAGCCACACATACCGTCACGGCGAACGTTCCCCACTTCACCACGTTCTCCGGAGCGCCCGACCGCCATATTCTCATCTACGCCATCTCCAACCGGACGGACAGCACCGCCTTCGGCACGATGTGGTACAAGGACCCTTCCGATTTCAGCAAGTTGATCGGCGACCTTTCGTCGGCGGGCTTCAACCGGATGGATGCGAGGGATGAAGTCGATCTCCCCGAGCTCGATGCCACCACGATCTCGCGCTATCGGCAGGTCTGGGTTCTGGAGGGGGACGGGGATGCCACCATCGACGTGACCGCCGCAGAACGAGACCTCCTCCTGCAATACTATTCATTCGGCCGCAGCGTGTGGATCTCGGGCGAGAACAACATGAATCAGACTTTTCTCGGCCTCGGCGGCGAGACGAATCTCTACTGGTATGAGGATACGAATTTTCTCATGCAGGGTTTCGGGGTGGACAATCCGGGCACGATGATCCTGACGAACGACGTCACCTACACGTACGCCGCGCACCCGCTCTTCAACAAGATCGATTGGATTTCGTTCAACGGGGAGACCGGGCGGCTGACGACCACCAATCCCGCCCTCCAGTGGGTGGTGACGTACGTGAACCAGTTCGACGGACCCGATGCCCCGGCCGGAAAGTACACCGGCATGGGCGTGCTCGATGAAAAAGGCAAGGGGGCTGGTCGCGCGGTGTTCGATGCCGGCTGGGTGTTGGGCTACTCGTACTTCCGGCTGCACGCCGGCGACGACAACCCTGCCTTCTGTGTGAACATGGCTAATTTTTTGGCCAACTGATCACATGTTCCTTTCATTCATCGTGGGGGTGAGGGGAACCCTCATGAGACTGCGCACTTCGGTGAAAGATGCCATGCTGTCACTATTCCTCCTCGTCACTCTGGGGGTCTCCCCCGTTCAAGCGATGATGGACGATGAGGACGACGACCTCCAGGGGTTTGACGAGGAGGCATCCCTCCCGGAGTCCGACTCCGGCCGCGACGCCCTCTGCGCCGGCCCGCGCGAGCCCGGATCCAGGACCAAGGACCGGAAGATGAGTGACTCACAGTCTCTATCCGAATGTCGAGGAGCGGAGGGCTTTTCCGGAGGCGGCGTGCGGGGTCCCGAATCCGCTCTCCTTGGGCCGGAGGGCGGAACCCTTTTCAGCCGAGACGGGCGCGTGGAGCTTCGCGTTCCCTCCGGCGCCTTGGACTCCTCGGTCCGCATCACGGTCCGCCCCGTGGCGTATCCCGCCGGGGAGAACCTGGAGTTTGCGAGTCCTGCCTACGATTTTCAGCCCGACGGCCTCCGGTTCGCCGTGCCGGCCCGGCTGACGGTTCGCTACGACCCCTCGGACTTGGATCGGGTGGTGGACCGGCTCCGCAACGGGGGATTCCCGAGGACCGATGCCGTGGATGAAGCGCTTCGGCCCGATCTGGACTCGGCCACGCTGTCGCATTATCGGCAGGTCTGGATCGTCGAAGGGGACGGCGATCGGACGATCGACGTCACCGCCGCGGAGCGCGACCTCCTGCTCCGGTTCTATTCCACGGGTCGGGGAGTATGGATCTCAAGCGAAAATGACATGGACCGCCCGTTCATCAGTTTTGGAATGCCCGAGACGAACCTCTCGTGGTACGAGGACGCGAATTTCCTCATGCAGGGTTTCGGGGTGGAAAACCCGGGGGACATGATCCTGACGCACGACGTGGCCTACACGTTCAATCATCCGGAGTTGTTCAGGCGGATTGACTGGCTGTCCTTCAACGGAGAGATCGGGCGGCTCACGGGAACGAATCCGTCGATCCGATGGGTGCTGACGTTCGCCAAGGCCGCCGACGGTCCCGATATCCCCGCCGGAACGTACAACGGCATGGGTATACTCGATGAGCGCGCCACCGGCGCGGGACGGGCGGTCTTCGATTCGGGGTGGGTGCTCGGCTACGCGTTCCACCGGCTGCACCCCGGCGACGACAATCGCCGATTCACGCTGCGGGTCGCACGCTGGATGGACAACTGAAAATGGAATCCGATCGAACCGGGAGCGGAGTGTACGCGACGAGACTGTTTTACGTGGAAGCGGGATTCTACGCCGTTTTCTTCGGATTCATGGTTGCCGCGATTGCCGTGGCGGCCTGGTGAGAGCCTACAAGCCCACGCCCAGCGAGAAACGAATTCCCGAACCCTCCCGCGAATCGGCCAGCGTCCCCTCCGGGGCGAGCCAGGCCAACTCCGCGCGCATCACCGCCCTCCGTCCGATGGAAATCGACGCTCCTCCGCGAACGGCGTAGCCGAACGCAAGCGCGGTCTCCCCGCCCGCCTGCGTCCCCTCGATCGTGGCGGCGTTGCTGAGCGAGACAACCTCGATCACCGGTCCCGCCCCGAAAAAGGGACGGACCGCGCGCGCATGGCCCGTCTCGTGGAGGAGGGTCAGCCCGATGGGCATAAGGCTCAAACGTCCCTCCGTCGGTTCGTTCGACCGGAGATCGATCACGCTGACGCTTCCCGTGTAGTAATCCGTGTTGAGTTCGACGGCCCACGGGTTGGACCACGCGTAGCCGAGGGCGGCCCCCCCCCCGAACATCTGGCCGAAGGTCTGCCCGATCCGCCCGCCGGGTGAAAGCACCGCGCCGTACGCCGTGGCGCGGAGCCCCTTGCGGGAGGCTTCCTTGGGCGGCTCGGTCGCGGATTCCGCCTGAGCGTTGGGCGGCGCGGGCGGAGGGATTCGATCGAGCATGGCATTGAGTTTCGTTTCCAGCATCGACAGTCGGCGATCGAGCATCCCGACGCTCGCCTCGAGATTCCGGAAAGGCTGCCGGAGATCCGCCTCCAGGTCCGACGCCGGCGTGAACGCGATGTCCTCCGACAAGTCCACCGCCACGTCGAAGGCCGCCGTGTCCTCGACGCGCGCCATCGGAAAGGCGCCCAAAATCCGGCTGATCTCCCGCGCCTCTTTTTCGTAGGGCTCCTTGTAAAGCACGCCGTTCAGAAGTCGCGCTGAAAAGGGCTGGAGCGAATCGATCCGGAACCCCCGCGCGCCGAGTTTGGCGTTGACCAAATCGATGGAGTCCGATCGAACCGCCGGGGAGACGAACAGGGTGATGTGGAGCGAGGCGGAGGGAGGCGTCGGGGCGTCCGACGCCGGTTCCGCGCGGCCGACACGGGCGAACGCCAATGCAGCAATCAGCCAAATCCAAAAGAATCCAGTCATCCTCACCAAGCTTTCGCCATTCTCGCCCATGCCGGAGCGACTTGCAACTGTGATCTGGATCACAGGGGCAATGTATCAGAATATCGGTTATTCCAGAGTGTTATGGGCTGAATAACGGTGTGAAGATACCTTCACAAGATGCTCGATATTTCCCCCTATTTCGCGAGTGAGAGGTGGTTCTGAGCGGTATGTAATCCATCGCCAATAGTATTTACATAACGTATTGAAATATCATGAAATAGAATGCGATCGGCAACGAAAAATCACAACGTGGAAGAAATCTTGCTTATTTCTTAGCAGATGGACAAGTCTATTTCCCTATCCGCAGGCAAAACGGCGAGTCGGAGTATCCTTTCGATCGTTTGCCTCGTCGGGCTGCTTCTCATGGCGCTGGGCGCTCCGGCCTGCCATCGGAAGGTGAGGAAGGATCGCCGGCTCCCCGAAGGATTTTCGACTTTCTCGGTTGAGCCGACGCTTGCGAAGGCGGGGGATGTGCTGAACGTTCGCGTGTCGGTGCAGCTCGCCGCTGCCAAACCGCCTGAAGTCCTTGTCACGGACAGACCCGCGGAGTTGGTCGCGGAGCCGTCGGAGGATTCCGCGTCGATCTGGACCTACGAGTACTCCTACACCGTCGCCGGTGACGAACCGGAAGGCGACGCCGAGGTGAGGGTGAGCTTCCGCGACCGACAAGGCGGAAAGCATGAGGCGGGCGATCAAGTCCGGTTCGATTTCACGCCGCCGAGTTTCCAGGTCACATCGCTCTTTCCGGGCCGCGCCGAGCGGCCGTGCGGAATTGTCAAGGGGTCCGGGGGGGGGGAGGATCGAGCGGCGTCCTACGCCGGGGATTCCTACGCTGAAGACAAGGTCGCCACGGTTCAGGTGGTCGCCACCGAGACGTTGACCGGACCGCCCTCGGCGAGCATCGCCGGGTCGCCCGCGTACGGGCCGGCCATCGGCGGCGAGCGGTTCAGTCTCGAAGCCCCCGTGGTCGTTCGTCCGCTTTCGGAATCGTTTCCCGGCCGGCTGTTTTCGAACGAGTCGCCGGTTGCGGTGAGCGTGGAAGGCCGGGATCGGGCGGGGAACGTGGGGCGGGCGGACGTTCAGGTGATTCCAACCGGCGCCCCGCGGTTCTGTCTGCATCTCACCCAGCCCGCGGAGGGTGTCTCACTGGCGGGGGAGATCACCGTGGCGGGCACGGTGGAGCCGAAAGGCTCGGAGGATCGCGTGGAGGTTTATCTCAACCGCGAACCGCTGGCCCGCGCGCGTTCGGCGCCGTTCCGCGAGAGCGGGAGACCCGGCGTGAGCGCGCTCGGCGCCGCCGAACTTCTCGTGGCCGCCGTGAGTGGAAACGGCCGGTGGATTTACGTTCTGCGTCGGCTCGAACTGGAAGCGGCGTTGCCCGAGGTCTCGGCCCTCGGCCCGGGCCCGCTGAGCGCGCTGCGCTCGCTGGAATTGGGCACGGGTCCCGTTACGCCGAAAGGGATCGTGGGATCCCAGGGCCGCGTGATCCGCGCGCTCGCGGTCGATCCGCAGTCCGGCTCGGTGTGGATCGGCACCTCCGGCGGACTCAGCCGGTTCGACGGCGGGCGTTTCCGCGGATTCGGCGTGGACGACGGACTCGGCATGACCATCATCCGGGGCGTGGCGGTGGGTGAGGACGGGCGGGTGGCGGCCGCGGGTCACGGCGGCGTGGCGATTTCTTTCGGGGGCACGTGGCGCAGTTTCGGAGTGAAACAGGGCCTGCCGAGCGAGGCGGCCTACAGCGTGGCGATCGCGCCGGACGGGAGTGTGTGGGCCGGAACGGCTGCCGGATTGGCCAGGCTGGAGCCGGAAGCGTCGCGGTTCGAATGGGTCGAGGAACTCGGCGATGAGAGGGTCGCCGCGCTCGAAGTCGTTCCGACCAAGGCGAAGAAAGGCTCGCCTGCGTTCTACGTGTACGCGGCGACCGGCGCGGGACTGTTTGTGGTCGATCCGCGCGCCCTGACCGCAACGAAAGTCCGCGGATTGCCGGATGCAGCCATGTCGGCGCTCCGGCACTCGCCCGACGGCCTCCTCTGGCTGGGGAGTTGGGGCGATGGAGTCCTCGGAGTGCAACTGGCGGAGCCGGATCGCGCCGTTCCGGTCGAAGGGCTGACCTCGCGCGATGGCTTGGGCAGCGACCAGGTGGTGACGCTCTCGATCGGTCCCGCCGAAGAGGCGGAAGGATCTGAACACAAGAAATTGAAATCCTACTCGCTCTGGGTGGGAACGACCCGCGGGCTCGGGCGGTGGGACGGAGCGGAACTCAAGAGTTTCACGCCCGCGGATGGACTGCTCGATTGGAGCGTAAACGCGGTCGCCTTCGATCCGGCGGGCGGCCGCTGGTTCGGCACCAGCCGCGGGCTGACGAGGATTGGGGGCTGAGATGGCGCCTTTTCTGCGCCGGCTCGTACCTGCCGCCTGCGTGCTTGCGCTCGCCCTGTTGGGCGGCGCAAGGCACGCAAGAGCCGCCGCCTGCCCGGACGATACGATGACGGCGTTCGGCCCGGAATCGTCCGGAATGGCGCCGGAGTTCGCCAACGTCGTTCCGAACGCCGGTGACGAAGACCTCTGGGTCGGTTCCTTCCGCGTGCGGCGCACCGGCGGCGGGGGCGGAGCGATCTCGTTCCTGTCTTTCATCCTCGCCGAGTACGGCACGATCACGGCGAATACGGGCGTTACCGCGGTGCGCGTGTATTTCGACAATGACAACAACTATCGCGGCATCGATACGGGCCTTCTGGTGTGCGGGCCCATTACCTTCGATGCCTTGTCCAATGCCAACTGCGATTTGGTCCCGGATCAAGGCGTGGACACGAATGACTATTGGCTCCACGTCGCCGTGGATTTGGCCGCCGACGCGCCCGTCTCGACCGTCGGTGTCCGGATCGACGCGGTGGCGAATCTCGTGGTCAGCGTGGGCGATTGCACGGCGCTCAACGCGACTCCTCTCCCGCTCGGAACGGTCAACATCCTGGCGCCCACGGTCGCTTCCGTGGCGCCGAACCTCTTCAGCAGCCAAGTGGACCCCGCGCAAACGCTCACGGTGACCGGCACGAACTACGCCACGGGAAACGCATCGAACGGGGCGAACGACAACACCGATCCGCTCCGCATTCGAGATTTCACCGATGGCGTGGAGTTCACGGGCGAGGCGACGACGAGCTCGACCGTCGTCACCGGCACGTTCGATCCCTCCGGCGTGGCGGCGGGCTCCGGAAAAGTGCTCCGCGTGTGCAACTACTCCCGATGCAGCGCGGCCGAACCGGGCGTGATGGAGATCTACAGCACGGCATCGGGAGTGAAAGTGACGAGCGTCGCGCCGACGACCGGACAAGCGGGGGTGGACGTCGACCTCACCCTCGGCGGTCGAAACTTCAAGTGGGGCGGGGCGTCGCCGCCGGTCTTCAAGGCCTACCTCTGCACCATCGACGGGGGCGACAACTGCACGGCGAACGTCTGCAATCTGACGAACGTTACGATTGTCGACGATCGTTCGATGACGGCCCGCGTCCCTTCCACCTGCGTCCTCGGCGCGGCGACGCACCGGGTCATCGTCGAACCCACCTCCGGCAACGACAACCAGGCCGACGGGAACAAGACGGACGACAAGTACACCGTGGTCGTGCCGAAGGTCTACTACGTGGCGAAAACCGGCGCGGATGCCGGCTGCGGCGGTCGTGTGGACAATCCGGCCAGCCCCTTCCTCACGATCAACGCCGCCTTCGACTGCATCGTGGCGAATACCGGCGCGAACCTGACCGACGGCGACGGCCCCCATGCGATCCAGATTCAGGATTCCGGGGCCTACCTCGAGAACTCCGGCGCGGCGGGCCGCGGCGTGGATCTCACGGGCCTCACCACCAGTTTGGCCAACAACCTCGCGATCCGCGCGGCGGCGGGCCAAACCCCCGTGGTCAAAGCGGACGTGGCGACAAAAGATGCGATCTATCTCGGGACCGGGGCCGCGGGCAGTTTGGATGGCACCAAGATTTCGGGATTGGTCATCCGCGATTCAGCCCCCAGCGGCAGCGGCACGGCCTACGCGGGAGTCCGCATCCGCGCTTCCGATGTAACCATCGAATATTGCACGTTCACGAACGACGACTACGGCCTCCACACCATCGCCGGGGTGAACAACAATAATCTGACGTTTGCGTACAACACGTTCTACCAAAACAACCCTCAAGACGACGCCGGCGGCGCATCCAACCGGTTCGAGGACGATACGAACGTGTCCTTCCACCACAACCTGCTTTTCTCGAACGATTTCGGAAACGGTCTCGATTTGCGGAATGTGGATGGGATCGAAATCTACAACAACACCTTCTACAGCAATGGGAACGAGGACAACAATCAATCCGAGCTCTACATCCGGGACAACGGGAGCGGCGATTCGTCCAACGTTACGCTTCGAAACAACATTTTCGTCATGCGCGACATCCGGGCCGGGGCACAGACCCGGAGGGGATACCGTCTGAAGGATGGTTCGCAAGTCGGCTTCGCAGCCGATTTCAACGTTTTCTACCGCGATCCGAATTCAAACGATTTCGGCGACCTCAACGTGGTGGAGAACATCGCCATTCGCCGGGGTAGAATACTGCCCGAAACGTAGAAAGCTCGGCCTGCAGAAGGCCCTCGGCAAAATCGGAAGGGCCCTCGACATCGTCGAGGGCCCTTTTTCATTCCTCTGCCAACTCAAAGCCTGTGGTTAGGAAATTCACATTAACCGTGATAGAAATAAAGCGGATGTGCTCGCAAGTCGAACAGTTCGACTTGCGAATTAAATCATGCCACAGCGGAGGACCGAGTGAACAAGCGGATCGCGGTGCTCGTATCCGGTACTGGCTCACTACTCGATGCGATGATCAAGGACGGTCTCCCGATCGACCTGGTCGTGGCTGATCGCCCCTGCCGCGGGATCGACGTGGTGACGCTAAGCGCCCAGCCGGCGATACCTGCAGCTGTTCTCTACCGCGCTAGCTACGGAAAGGGGCTAGCCTTCAAGCGGGAACTCTACACGGCCTGGCTCACGGACTTCCTGGAGCGGTTTGGCATCGACATCGTGGTGATGGCGGGGGAGATCGCGCGGTTCGAGACGCACTCGCTTCCGGCGTGCAGATCACCGGGACCACGATCCATGTCGCGACACCCGAAGTTGACAGCGGTCCCATTCTCGCTCAGGAGGAGGTGCCCATCCTCGATGGAGATACCGAGGGAACGCTCCATGAGCGTATCAAGCAGGTGGAGCGGGTCCTGTACCCCAAGACCATCCGCGCCTTCGCAGCTCACCTGTAACCGCCAGGAGGAAACATGAGTTCTCCACAGACGGGACTCGAGGGCGAGATCTGCTCGGACTGTCACGACAAGGGATTCGTCTGGACAGGGCCTAGGAATGACCCCAAGAACCGGATTCCCTGTGATTCCAGCGGCTGTCCCTTCCGCAAGTCGCTTCAGGAGTTGCAGGACCTTCGGCCGCGATAACAAGGCCATCCTCGAGAGACGGAGAAAGTGGCCGTCTCTCGGGACGGCCTTTCTTTTTTACATATCCAGGCAAATCAACAGCGAGCCTTATCTCAGTATTTTTGCGAAATACTACATTAATAATATGAAGTAGTTATAGCCGTATGTTCCTTAATAGTAACGGTCGTATGTATTATGGAACACCTTGATCATTCTTCCATTTCTTCTATCAAACCGAGTCGATAAATATCGAACGAGTGGTCGCCCTCGAACATGTCGGAGGGGTTCGGCAGCCAGATACGCCGGCGGGAGATCTCGGCGGTAGCATCCTCGATAAGCCGGCGGAAGACTACGAAGTCGCGCTCGAGCGTCTGATAATCGAGCACGTAGCGTTTGAGCTGAGCGGACCCGTCGGCGTTCCTCGTTTTCTTGCATTCATAGACGATGAACCGCCGCACCGGCTTCTCAAAGAGCTTCCCGACCGTGTAGTAATTGAATAGCGCCTGAAGGACGAAAAGCGTTTTGGCCGAGCCGCCTTTGCTGAACGCAGTGACGAACTTGTGATCCACTATATCCACCGCGCCCGATTCTGCTCGCGCGTCTGCGCG